>JAGYOO010000166.1 GCA_018399295.1 Candidatus Omnitrophota bacterium
TGATCATCGGCGCCGGTCCGGCCGGAATTACCGCCTCGATTTACGCGGCCCGGAAGCGCCTTGATTTTGTCACAATAAGCAAAGATATTGGCGGCCAGGCTGTCTGGAGCGGAGAGGTGGAAAATTATACCGGGTACCAGCTTATCTCCGGCGCTGAACTGATGCTCAAGTTTGAGGAACACATGAAGTCATTCGGACTGAGCGTTAATACTCCGGAACAGGTTGAGGACCTGCGCCGCAATGAAGAGCTGTTCGAGGTCCAGACTGATAAAACGAAGTATCCTTCCCGGACTGTTTTGATTGCCACAGGAAAAAGATCCCGCCGGCTTGAGGTTCCGGGAGAGACGGAGTTTTGCAACCGCGGGATCTCTTATTGCGCTACCTGTGATGCCCCGTTGTTCAAAGGAAAGAATGTGGCAGTGATCGGAGGCGGGAACGCGGCCCTGGACGCTGTCCTGCAGCTGATGAAATTCTGTCCTAAGGTATATCTGGTCGATTTCACGGAACGGTTGGCTGCTGACCCGATAATGGTGGAAAAGGTAAGCGCCGCGTCTAACGTGGAGATCATGTTTTCTGCGCAAGTGAAAAAAATCCACGGCAATCGGTTTGTTCAGGGGATGGATATCGCGGTTGGCGGCCAAGAGGTCAGCCTGGATGTGAACGGCGTATTTGTTGAGATCGGCCTTATGCCTAATTCGGATTTTGCCTATATCATTGAAAAGAACGCTATCGGCGAGATTGAGGTCGACTGTTTTAACCGGTCGAAGACCGAAGGGATCTATGCCGCCGGGGACGTGACCAGTGTGCCGGAAAAGCAGATCATCGTTGCCTGTGGCGAAGGGGCCAAGGCCTGCTTATCCGCTTTTCGTTATCTTTCAACCCATCGTTACTGATAGCCATGAAAATACCAAAACAGGCATTCAGCTTCCTTAATGTTCAGGAATTCGTTATTGTTTCCACACTTGATCCACAGGGAGCCATCCACACCTCGGCCAAAGGAGTGGTAGGGCTTGATCTGAAGGGAAAGGTCTATCTTATCGATCTGTACAAAGGGGAAACGTACCAGAACCTCTCTCGTAACCCAGTGGTTACGATTACAGCCGTAGACGGATATCGATTCAGCGGATACAGCCTTAGCGGCCAAGCCCGGATCAGGGAGAGGCAAAAGATAAAGGCCTCGATAATCAGAGAGTGGGAGGACCGGGTGATTCAGCGTATATCCAAAAGGGTAGTGCGGGGTATCCGGAGCGAGAAATCGGGAACGCATCATCCTGAGGCCATGTTTCCCCGGCCGAAGTATTTGATCGAGGTAAGCGTGGAGAGGGTTGTGGACCTGACCCCGGAAGGCCTGAAACAACAGCAGTCTGTGTCGGGAGGGAAAAAGGGTTAAACGAAATGGAAATCTTCCGTGAATTTATCCGCCAGATCGTGATTCTCTTTCTGGAGGTTTCGCCGTATCTGCTTTTGGGAATGATCATTGCCGGCCTGATCCATCTGTTTATCGGCCGGGAATTCATATCGAATCAGATTGGAAAGGGAGGAGTAAGTTCAGTAGTTAAGGCAACCCTGTTGGGGATCCCTTTGCCGGTATGTTCCTGCGGAGTCATTCCGATCGTGAGTTCACTGGAAAAAGAAGGCGCGCACCGATCGAGCCTGATGTCGTTTCTGGTCTCCACTCCGACCACCGGGGTGGATTCGATCCTGGCCACGTATTCTCTGATGGGGCCGTTATTCGCCCTGTTCCGGCCTCTGGCCGCTGCCGTGGCCGGAGTCTCTCTGGGCTTGCTCGACTTCTTTTTCGAAGGTGAGTATAAAGAGAAGCCGAAACCCGCCCCGCACGCCCATTCGTTACTCCATCCCTTGTTTAAACTGCGTGAATTCTTTCGGTATTCTTTTCTGGAGGTCCCTCAGGATATCGGCCGGGCCCTGCTTATCGGGATAGTGATCGGAGCCGCGATCACAGCCTTTCTGCCGCAGGAATGGTTTTCCGGTCTGCGTCCGCCGTATGATTTCATTGCCTCGCTGTTTTTGTCGATACCGCTCTACGTCTGCTCTACAGGATCGATTCCCGTGGCGGTCTCGCTCATCGAAAAGGGCTTTTCCCCTGGCGCCGGACTTATCTTTTTGATTGCTGGTCCGGCAACCAATGCGGTAACTCTTGCTTTTGTTTATTCCAAAATGGGGAAGCGATCTTTTTATCTGTATCTGTTCAACCTGATAATTGTCAGCCTGTTAATGGGAATTCTGTTTAATTATCTCTGGCTGAGTTTCGGGGCGGATCAGAGGTTGCTTACCGGTGCCGGTAAGATGCTGCCTCTGGCGGTGAAAACTGTTTCGGCTGCTGTCCTGCTGCTGCTGGTGCTGAATGGACTGCGCCGGAAAATGGTATGTCCGGTTAATATTTCTGCCGATCTGCGGATAGCCGTGCCGGACATCCACTGTCAGCACTGCCGGAGTGTGCTGGAAAGTAAACTGGGGGAACTGTCGGGACTGCGCAGTGTTTTTGTCGATGTAAATAAAAAATCAGTGAATATAAACGGCCGGATCGACCGGGAACAGGCCCTGCGGCTGATCCGGGAGGCCGGGTATCATCCCCGGGAGTAAGGTCCATATGTCTGAACGAGCGAATCGTCTGGGAAACCTGTTTCTGTCCGCGTCATTGCTGGGCGGGCTTTATCTTATCGGCCGGATGAACTATCTGGTATTTCATTTTCTTTCCGAGATGTTTACCATTGCTATCGCCGGCGCGATATTCATGTTTGCCTGGAACAGCCGCAGGTTTATCCAGAATGATTATTTTACCGTGATTGGCGTTGCTTATCTTGGCGTCGGGATCATCCAATCTTTTCATACCCTGGCGTACAGCGGCATGGACATTATCGCGACCAGCGGCGCAAACGAGGCCACTCAGCTCTGGCTCTCTGCCCGGTTTCTCGAATCCGGGGCCTTGTTTCTGGCCCCGGCCTTCGTAATCCGCAGGATAAGGCCAATGCTGTTAATGGGACTGACGGCCTTTTATACTGGCGCGATTTTTTTCTTTATATTTGTCTTTCGCGTTTTTCCTCCCGCCTTTCTGCCGGACAGCGGTCTTACCGGATTTAAGATCAACAGCGAATATCTGATAATCGCGCTGAGTCTGGGGGCTGCCTTTCGGCTTTACCGGCGACGGGAGTTTTTCAGTCGGGCGGTGTTAAGCCTGCTGTTTCAGGCGATCTTTTGGACGATTGTGTCGGAGTCTTTTTTTGTCTCTTACGTTAGTGTCTATGACCTTGCCAATCTTCTCGGTCATTTTGCCATGATCTTCAGTTTTTATCTTGTATATCGGGTCGTGATCTATTCTGGATTGAATCGGCCGTTGGAGACCCTGTTCCGTGACCTGAAACAGAGCGAGAACAGTCTGCGGGAGCAGAAAGACCGGCTGCAAAAGTATCTGGATATCGCCAATATCCTGTTTGTCGTGCTGGATAAAAACGGCAGGGTGCGGTTAATAAATAAAAAGGGCCTGCAGCTGCTGGGGAAAAAAGAGGATGAGATAATCAATAAAAGATGGATCGATAATTTTGTGCCGGAGCCAAACCGAAAGACTGTTCGGGGAGAGTTCGAGCGCAAATTGGGGGACTCCGGGGCCAAGGAGAGTTATTTTGAGAATCCGATAAATACTGCGCAGGGGACGCGTCTTATCGGCTGGCACAATGCTATTCTTACCGACGCGGGGGGGGATTTTGCCGGAGTTCTTGCCGCGGGCGAAGACATAACTGATCGGTTCCGGGCTGAACAGGAACGGAAAAAATTTCTCGCGGAACTGGAGCGTCTTTCCGCTGAATCCGGCCAGCGGGCCGAAATCCTGAACTCGGTTTTATCCTCTCTGACCGAACCGGTTCTGTTCTATGATTCGTCTTTGCGGATCAGTTATGCTAATCAGGCGGCAGTTAATTTTCTGGGGTTCAGCCCTTTGGGATTTGATCATA
>JAGYOO010000167.1 GCA_018399295.1 Candidatus Omnitrophota bacterium
ATATGTTATATTTTCATAATCTTCGGGACAGGGTGATTTCGCTTTAAAAGCGGGAAATTCCCGACTGGCAGTAATTCCTGACCCATTGTTCAGGATAAGCCTGCGAGCGCCTGCGGATCTGGTTTAGATCTGAATAACAGGTGCAGAGTAAGGTGAGACTCCTTCGCCAATAGTATAGTCTAGATGGGAGAAGTTTACAGGAGAAGTGTATTTTCCTTGAAGTCCCGAAGAATTTCGGGACTTTTTTTATTAAACCTGGAGAGATAAATGAGTAAACAAATTAAAACAAAATTTAATAGCATTCCGGAGATTTTAAAAGACCTCAAGCAGGGGAAAATGGTCGTGATACTTGATGATGCTAATCGTGAAAACGAAGGCGATCTGATCATGGCCGCGGAAAAGGTAACCCCGGAACACGTTAATTTCATGGTTAAACACGGACGTGGTCTGGTTTGCGTGGCAATGGAAGAGTCAAGGCTGAACAAGCTGGAACTCTATCCCATGGTCGGGCGCAATGAAGCGCCTTTAAGCACAGCATTTACTGTTTCCGTGGACGCCCGGGAAGGGATCACCACCGGGATATCAGCTCCGGATCGAGCCCGGACAATTCAGACCTTGATCACCGATTCATCTCAGCCGGGTGATCTTGTCCGGCCGGGTCATGTATTTCCCTTAAGGGCGCGCAAGGGAGGCGTCCTTGTTCGGGCCGGGCATACCGAGGCCAGTGTGGATATGATGAAACTCGCCGGACTAAAGCCAGCGGGAGTCATCTGTGAGGTCATGAACGATGACGGAAATATGGCCAGAACCGAAGAACTGCTCACTTACGCCAGAAAACACAAGCTTAAGATCGGCACAATCGCGGATCTTATCAAATACCGATATACTACCGAGAAGCTGGTGCAACGGGGAGCGACAACCCGGCTACCGACTGCCTATGGAGAATTCACCCTGCATGTTTACGCGTCCGACGTGGATGAACATCCGCATCTGGCCCTGGTCTATGATAAGATTAAAAATCCGGCCTTGGTCCGGGTCCACTCAGAGTGTCTCACTGGCGATGTTTTTGCTTCCCAGCGCTGCGATTGCGGAACACAGTTGCAGCGGGCCATGGAGATGATCAGCAAAAACGGTTCAGGCGTACTTCTTTATATGCGGCAGGAAGGCCGGGGAGTAGGCCTGGCAAACAAGATAAAGGCCTACGCTTTGCAGGACCACGGCCTGGATACAGTCGAGGCAAATGAGAAATTGGGGTTTAAACCGGATCTGCGGGATTACGGAATCGGCGCGCAAATTTTGGCAGATCTGGGCATTAAGCGGATCCGGCTGCTGACAAATAATCCGCAGAAGGTGGTCGGCCTGGAAGGCTATGGTCTGCAGATTTTGGAACGGGTACAAATCGAAATTCCGCCGTCGGCTCATAATCTGCGTTATCTGAAGTCAAAAAAAGACAAGATGGGACACTTGCTGAAATTAGTGGGATAACCAGGTTTGCCTGGTCTGTTGGTTATCTGTTCTCTAAACTCGCAGTATAAACGGGGGGTGAAAAGATGAAAGTTCATGAAGCTGATCTGAATGCCGCGGGAAAAAGTTTCGCGTTACTGGTATCACGGTTTAATTCGCTGATTACCCGCCGATTAATGGATGGTGCGCTGGAGGAACTCCGGCGGCATGGAGCGGATGAGGCCAAGATCGAGATATTCATGGTTCCGGGAGCCTTTGAGATGCCGGTGCTGGCCCAGAAACTGGCAAAGTCCGGAAAATATGATGCCTTGATTTTCCTGGCCGCGATAATCCGGGGGGAGACACCGCATTTTGATTATGTAGCCTCGGAAACCGCCAAAGGCGCCGCTTCGGTCTCCTTGAGTACCGGGGTCCCGGCCATTTTTGGTGTTGTTACCGCTGACAATCTGGAGCAGGCTTTGGACAGAGCCGGCAGCAAAAGCGGCAATAAAGGTGAAGACGCCGCCCGCACGGCGGTGGAGATGGTTAACCTGATGCGGAATACAGAGTAACATAATGCGCAAACGTACCAGAGCCCGAGAATGCGCTCTCCAGCTCCTTTACGCGGCTGACCTGCGCAACGAGGATATCGGAGAGATCATCAGAAACTATTGGCTAGTGCAGCAGGAAGAAGCCGAGGTTAAGACTTTTTGCAACCGGTTGGTTCTCGGAGTACTGGAGAAGATGCCGGAGATAGACAGCCGCATCACTCAACACACGGACAACTGGCGAATCGAACGAATGGCGGTAATCGACCGCAATATCATTCGCCTGGCTACTTACGAGCTTGTTTTTACGGAGGATATTCCTCCCAAGGTTTCAATAAACGAGGCTGTGGAACTCGCCAAAAAATACGGCGATGATGAGTCCGGACGGTTCGTAAACGGTGTTTTAGACAAGATAAACAAGATCGAGTGCAAAAAACAGGAATGAATCAGGAATTCGTTGACCTTCACGTTCACACGGATTATTCCGACAGCACATGTTCTCCGGAAGAGGTGTTCCAGAATGCGGCCCGCCTTAATCTTTCAGCCGTAGCCATAACTGACCATGACTCAGTTGAAGGCATGGCTGCCGCGACAGAGGCCGCGAACCGGCATGGGATTGAACTGGTGCCGGGAATTGAGCTAACCACGGTTCATGAGGATACCGAGATTCACGTCCTGGGCCTGTTAATCGAATGGCAAGCTCCCAACCTGCGCGAACAGCTGAGCGTCCTGATGCAGGAGCGGGCGGAACGGGTAAGAAAGATGCTTAAGGAACTGGAAAAGCAGGGGATTAAACTGGAGGAGGAAGATGTATTCCGGTTATGCCGAAAGCAGGGGTCTATCGGGCGTCTCCACGTAGCTCGGGCGTTATTGGAGAAAGGCGCGATAAATAATATTAAAGAGGCATTTTACCGATTCATCGGAGAAGACTCGCCTTGTTTCGTCCAGCGCAAAAAGGTCTCCCCGGCGGAAGCAGTAGAGATAATCCGAAGCGTGCGGGGCATTCCCATTCTGGCCCATCCGAATACAATGAAGCGGGATGAGCTAATTCCGTATCTCATCGAACAGGGAATCATGGGGTTAGAGGTATATCACCCGGACAATAACGCGGAAAAGAGGAAGTATTATTTAAGTCTGGTTGAAAAGCATAATCTACTGGTAAGCGGAGGCTCGGACTGCCATGGTTATGGCAAAGGAGCACCTTCGATCGGAAGAGAAAACGTGCCCCGGGCCGTCCTGGATCAGTTAAAAGCGGCCAAAAAGAAAACCTATCCCCGATCTTAACTATGGATAAAAAAGACATTCTGTTTTTAGAAAAAACTCTCCAGCTTGCGATTAAAGGCGAAGGCCGTACTAGCCCGAATCCTCTTGTCGGAGCAATAGTAGTAAAAAATAACCGGATTATCGGAGAGGGCTATCACTCTTATTGCGGCGCGCCGCACGCGGAAACCGAGGCACTCAGGAGGGCGGGGGAAAAGGCACGGGGAGCGACTTTATACGTTAACCTTGAGCCCTGCGCTCATTTTGGCCGCACCCCGCCTTGTATTGAAGCGATCCTTCAAGCAGAAATACACCGGGTTGTCGTAGGTATGAAGGACCCTAATCCCCAAAATAACGGAAAAGGAATAAAAGCCCTGCGCCGGGCCGGAGTAAAAGTTGAGCTTGCGCGCGACAGGAAAGAATTCAGCAAACTGAACGATTTTTTTATAACCTTCATGACAAAAGGCCGGCCAATGGTAAGTTTAAAAACGGCCCAGAGTCTGGACGGCAAGATCGCGACCGCCGTTGGACAGTCAAAGTGGATAACCTCCGCTGAATCCCGTGATTTCGCCCAGAAGATACGGGCTAGAGTCGATGCCATTATCACCGGGGTCAACACCGTCATCAATGACAATCCCCGGCTTAGTTGCCGCGGGTTGAAAAAAATATCCCGCAAG
>JAGYOO010000168.1 GCA_018399295.1 Candidatus Omnitrophota bacterium
CCAGCCTGACTTAAATAAATGACCGCCAAATGGCGTCCAGCAGGGAAATTTACCATTCGGGTAAATTTTACCCTGGGAAAAGTGAGCAAACCTGCCTGCCGGCAGGCAGGGAAAACAGGCGCACGGGATGCTCGGAGCGAACGTTTCGGTTATTTCCTGCAAGACCCCCAACCCCTAAAAGGGGATTCAGGTAAGCACTTCACGGAAAAACCAAACCGCAGGCCTGCTCCTCCGCTCCCTAAGGCGCCACGGGATGTATAAGCACAGCCCTATCTACATAACTATGATCCCTTTTTCCTTGACCCCTTGCCCCTAAAGGGGTTAAAATCTTAACACCTGCAACTTCCGGTAAACTCACACCAAAACCACGGACGGTAAAAATACCTTCGTGGTTTTTTTGTTTTTAAAATCAGAAAGAATAAATGGCTATATATTTTGCTTTTAGCGATGAAAATGGCGTGTACCATGCAAATAGGAATGAAAACTTTCTCAGCAGACATCCCTTTTATGTAAGGTGCACCGTTATTATTAACGGTGACGAATGGAAAAAATTAAATCTTCTATTTGTACAACTTAAGAAGAAATATAATTTGCCTGTTGAAAAAGAAATTAAGTGGTCGTACTTGTGGTCGCTTAAAAAGTTAAAGGTATCTGGAAAAGGGATAAGTAAAAAAGAAAAGTTTTATTTCTTGAAAGATTGTGATACTCATCTGTTGCTGAAGTTTATCGAAGAGAGTTTAGATTTGCTGGGGCATTTAAGTTTTGCAAAAATTATTTTGACAGTTACCAATAACAGAGACTGTGCAAGGATTAACGAGAGTTCTTTTTATAAAATGCACTTGCAAGAAGTAATGCAAAGAGTTGAGATGGAGCTTCGGAAGGAAGATGAAAGCCTTTGTGTTCTATTTATGGATTCTATTTCGGAAAGAAAGGATAGATTGCTAAGGGAAGTTTATAACTCACTTTTTCACGAGGGAGACTTTGTGGAGTATAGACATTTAAAAGACTCTCTTAACTTTGAAGCTTCTGATCATAGCGTAGGGATTCAAATTGCTGACTATATTGCTGGATGTTTTTCAAGCACTTTAAAAGGCTATAAGTCGGGAAAAGGAATTTTTGATAGTTATGTAAAGTGTTACGTTAGAACGGGAGCAGCTTCTTCTATGCTGCTCGGATACGGGATTAGAGAAGTGCCTAGAAACGATACTGCAAGGGAGGCCTTAAGGAAACTTTTTGGCGATTAAAAGGGTATTGAAGATGGAAAGGCAAGGCGTATCCCTACTACCTTCAAACAACCTATGCGGTTGTTTTCGGTCGTTCTTATAATAATTATCATAATACACATCCGTGGCGCCTTAGGAAGCGCAGGAGTATGCTTACGTTTTGGTTTTTCCGTGAAGTGCTCACCTGAAATCCCCTTTTAGGGGCTGGGGGCATCAGGACATCAGGAGGCAGGCACAGCCCCCTAAACGCTTCTCTGAAACAGCTAATAAATAACCCCCGTTCAACCTACGCGGTGTGAATCGGTCGATCTATATGAGCTCATGAGCTCATGAGCTGTGAGCTTATATTTATACATCCCGAAGGCTTTTTGATTTACTGCCTGGATTTGAACCAAAAGGGGTTTTTAAGGGGGAAACTCGTTCCCCGGACATCAAAAAAAAGAGCCCCTTTCCCCAAGGCTCTTTTCACAATAAATCCTGAATTATATTTTTTTATAACCCGCTCAGCTTCTCCTTCAGGTCCATACGGGTGCGAATCTTTTTCGCGGAATCCTCCATCCGGATAAGGCACTTGTCTTTGCCGAGAAACTCCATAACCTCGAATATCCCCGGGCTGACCGTACCTCCGGTCAAGGCTACCCGGGCGGGATGGATAAGCTGGCCGGCGGGAATTTCGCGCTGTTCGACCAATTCACGTACGTTCTTCTCGATCTCACCAGCTGTAAACAATTCAACATCCTTTATCTTTTCCCGCAGCAGATCCAGGTTTTCCGCCGCCTCCCGGGTGTTCAGGAACTTTGCCACTGCCTCTTCGTCGTGCCGCGCCTGGTCATTAAAGAAAAACCCCGCCAGCCGGGAAAAATCCTGCAGAGTATTCAGCCGGGTCTTGTACAGACTGATCAGTCCGGTCAGCCAGTTCCGGTCGACTCCTTCTTTGATATACCCTTCCTCTTTAAGCAGCGGTTCAATAAAATCCGTCAATTTCTCCGGCTCAATGGTCTTTATATACTGACCGTTTATCCAGTTAAGCTTGTTCACATCGAATATCGCCGCCGTATTATTCACCCGTTTCATGGAAAACTGTTTAACCAGATGATCACGGCTGAACAGCTCCCGATTGTTTCCCGGATTCCAGCCCAGCAGAGCCAGATAATTCACCAGGGCCTCGGGCAGATATCCCTGCCGGCGGTACTCGCTTATCGCGGTCGCACCGTGGCGTTTCGACAGACGGGCCTTATCCTCTCCCAGAATCATCGGAATATGGGCGAACTTAGGAAGATTAAACCCCAGGGCCTCATAAAGCAACACCTGTTTTGGTGTATTGGAGATATGATCGTCCCCCCGGATCACATGGGTCACTCCCATCAGAGCATCGTCTACCGCGCAGCAGAAATTATAGGCCGGAGACCCATCGGACTTTATCAGCACCTGGTCCTTTATCGTCTCCGTGTTCACCACTATCTTGTCATGGATCAGATCATGAATCGTGACATCCCGGTTTTCCGGGACCCGAAAGATTATAGCCTGGTCTTCGCGATAGGCCAGACCGTCCTTGAGAAGCTTTTCCGCGTACTCCAGATAGACAGGAAACCGCTCGGCCTGATGGTACAACTCGTCCCAATCCATGCCCAGCCACTTCAGGCTGTCGAGTATCTCATCCAGGTATTTTTGCTCCGACCGCTTTATGTCCGTGTCCTCGATACGCAAAATAAATTTTCCGCCGGTGTTCCGGGCATACAGCCAATTAAACAGACAGGTGCGGGCTCCGCCGATGTGCAGAAACCCCGTAGGTGAAGGCGCGAATCTGGTTATAGGCATTTTTCCCCTCTACCTTAATTTTTGTCTTATGTGTTTTTCATTACCGACTGGTAATGATCTTTTATGGTCCGGGAAATGCCGGGACCGTCCAGTCCGAGACGCTTGAGAATAACCTCCCGTTTATCATGCTTGAGAAACTCATCCGGCAAACCGATATTCTTAATCAAAGGCACCTTATCCAGCACGTTCTGCAAAAACTCATTAACCGCGCTGCCAAACCCGCCGTTTAGCGTACCGTCTTCTACAGTCACAATCAACGGAAAGTTTTTGCCCTTTTCTCTGAGCATCTCTTCGTCCAACGGCTTAACGAACCGGGCATCCACCACCTCACAGAAGATATTCTCTTTTTCCAGCAGGCTTGCCGCTTCTAAGGCCGGATACACCATGCTGCCCAGCGCTAACAGGAGAACATCTTTTCCCGTCCTAAGACAGCGGGAGCGGCCCAGCGGGATCAGGCCCGAACTAACTTCTCTTACTGCGGGTTCAGGCACACAGTCCTTGGGATATCTTATGGCGCACGGCCGCTTCAGATGCAATCCTAATTCGATCATCTTTTCCATCTCTCCCGCGTCTGAAGGCGCCATGACCACCATATTCGGTATCACCCGCAGATAGGCCAGGTCAAACACCCCGTTATGAGTCGGGCCATCGTCCGAGACCACCCCGGAGCGGTCCAGACAGAACATTACCGGTAATTCCTGCAAACACACGTCGTGGATAAGCTGATCAAAACCTCTCTGCAGAAAAGTCGAATAAATAGCAACTACCGGTTTCAGTCCGCCCCGGCACAGACCCGCGGAAAAACCAATGGCATGCTCTTCGGCAATACCGGTATCAAAAAACCGCGCGGGAAATTCCTGAGAGAACTTTTCCAATCCCGTGCC
>JAGYOO010000169.1 GCA_018399295.1 Candidatus Omnitrophota bacterium
CCTGCTTTTCTTTGCCTACTTTTCCCAGGGTAAAATTTACCATGGGTAAATTTCCCTGCTGGACGCCATTTTGGCGGTCATTTATTTAAGTAGTGCTGGGGGTATCAGGACGTCCCAGGGGGCAGGCATAGCCCCCTCTTAACCACTTTCACAGCACACAGCCGCGCCGCAAGGCGCGCAAGCTCGCGCTTGACACTTCCTTTGATTTTAATTATCCTAGAGTAACATCTTTTTTCTTTTAGTAACACATTAAAGACCGAGAAACTTATGATAAAACGCTGTCACATCTTCACGCTTCTGATCCTCTGCCTGTTTTGCCTTCCGGCAGAAGCCGCCTTTATCACCATTACCGATGCCCTGGGCCGGCAGGTCACCGTACCGGAACATCCGGAAAGGGTCATCTGCTCCGGTCCGGGTTGTCTGCGTCTTCTCAGTTATTTACAGTGTCAGGAAAAAGTAATCGCGGTGGACAGCCTTGAAAAAGCTGGAGAAAAACTCGCGGCAAGGCCATATATCCTGGCCAATCCGGGTTTCCGGGAACTGCCACAGTTCGGTGAGTTCCGCGGCCGCGACAATCCTGAGCTAATCCTGGGCCTTGATCCCCTGCCTCAAATCATTTTCAAGACCTATCCCTCAATGGGCTATGACCCAACTGAGTTACAACAGCGCACCGGCATCCCTGTCGTGGTCCTCGAATACGGGAATCTCGGCGCGGGCCGGGCTCAACTCAACGCCTCCTTAAGATTAATGGGAAAGGTTCTGGGCCGGTCCACCCGGGCGGAAGAGATCATCGCGTTCTTCGATCTGGTCATTGCCGATCTTAAGGCAAGGACCGGGTCGATCCCGGCAACAGAAATAAAGACCTGCTATATCGGAGGAGTGGCCTATCGCGGACCTCTGGGAATCCTGTCCACAGAGCCTTCTTACCCTCCCTTCTCTTTTGTAAACGCGAAAAACGTCGCTGCTTCAGCCGGAACTGAACATGCCGAGATTTCCCGGGAAAAATTGCTTTCCTGGGACCCGGAAATCTTCTTCGTCGACCTGGCCTCCCTTCAGCTGCCGCTGGAGTCCGGGGTGATCTTCCAGCTGAAAAACGATCCTGTCTACCGCGGCCTGAGCTCGCTTAAACACAACCGGGTGTTCTCCGTGGCCCCCTATAACCTGTACACGAAAAACTTCGGCTCCGTGCTTATTAATGCCTACTTTATCGGAAAGACACTTTACCCGGATCGCTTCCGCGACATCAACATTCAGGCCAGGGCGGATGAGATCTATTCGTTTCTTCTGGGAAAACCGGTTTTTTCCGATCTGAACCTGATATTCGACAACCAGTTGTTTACTCAAATAAAAATGGACTAAACCATGCATTTCAATCACGCCAGCCTGCCCCGGGAATACTGCCGGTTTACAAGCCAAAAATTTCTGATAAACATCCTCTCCCTGGCCGCGGTCCTCATCATCGGACTGCTGGCCCTGACCCGGGGGCCGACGCCGATTCCGATCATGGAAGTCATTAAAGGGCTGTTTCAGAATGCAACGTCAGAACGGATAAATATCGTGATCTGGAACATCCGGCTGCCTCAGATCCTGATCGCGCTGGTCGCCGGCAGCGGTCTGGCCTGGTGCGGCACGGTCATGCAGTCAGTTTTGCGTAACCCGCTGGGATCTCCCTTCACCCTGGGCGTATCGCACGGAGCGGCCTTTGGCGCGGCTCTTTCCGTCATATTCCTGCTTCCCCGCGTCCCAAACCTTATCGCTCCTTATCTGACTACGCTCGCGGCTTTTTCCTTCTCTCTGGCAACAGCCGGAGTGATCATGGCCGTATCCCGCGCCAAAGCTGAATCAACAGAGGCGATCATCCTGACCGGAGTCGCCCTGGCATCCCTGTTTACCGCCGGCACCATGTTTCTTCAATACTTTGCCGACGATATCCAACTTGCGGCAATGGTCTTCTGGACCTTCGGTGACCTGGCCCGGACAAACTGGAAAGAACTCGCGATAATCAGCGCGGCAGTACTGCCGGCCGGACTATATTTTCAGTTTAACTGCTGGAATTATAACGCGCTGGATTGCGGAGAAGACACCGCCCGTGGGCTCGGCGTAAACGTAAATAATGTCCGGCTATTCGGCATGATGATCTCCGCCATTATCACTGCCGTGATTATCTCGTTTGTGGGCATCATCGGGTTTGTCGGCCTGGTATGTCCGCACATCGCCCGCCGGCTCATCGGCAACGATCACCGGTTTCTCCTTCCGTTCGCCGGGATCTGCGGCGCCGGCCTTCTGCTTGGCGCGGACACCATTGCCCGCACACTTTTAGCTCCGCACGTCCTACCGGTATCTATCCTCACCGCGTTTTGCGGAGCTCCGGTATTTTTCTGGCTGATAATCAGGAGGAATCTCCGATGATCCTGAGCGTAAACGGCTTGAAATTCACGTATAGATCCCGGGAAGTGCTTAAAGGCATCAATCTCCAGGCACGGTGCCATGAGATCATCACCATTCTCGGTCCCAACGGCGCCGGCAAGACCACTCTGCTGAAATGCGTCAACGCCATGCTCCGGCCTCAAGAAGGAACAGTTTTCATTTCCGGTGAAGACACCGTCGCCATGGACAAGATCGAGATCGCGAAAAAAATCGGTTACGTTTCTCAGAGAGGTGAAGCCTCCCGGATAACCGTGTTTGATGCCGTACTTTTGGGCCGGTATCCTTACTTAGGCTGGAAGGTATCGGAGCAGGACCTGAAAATCACCAACGCGATCATCGACCGGCTTCATCTGGGACCGTTCTCTCTGCGGTATATTAATGAACTCAGCGGAGGAGAACTCCAGAAAGTCCGGATTGCCCGGGCCCTGGTCCAGGATCCGGCCCTGCTGCTTCTGGACGAACCGACGAGTAACCTGGATCTAAAAAACCAGATGGAGATATTAGGTCTGATCAAGGCGATAGCCAACAGCCACAACGTCGCCGTGCTCATGACCCTGCATGACATAAACACGGCATTAAGGTACAGCGACCGGCTGCTGTTCATCAAAGACGGCCTGATCGCGGCTGACCTCAAGCCACCCCAGGTTACTGAAGACATAATCAGAAAAGTATATGACGTCCCGGTCCGGATCCAGTGGTATGAAGATCATCCAGTGGTTATCCCGCTGGAGAAAGAAACAAATAAATATGGCACGTCCTTCTAACCGCATAGCAAACCTCATTCAGGCAAAAGATTATAAAACCATTCTGGAGATTGTCGCGGAATTTCATGGACACTACTGTCCGGGAATTGCGCTGGGCGTAATGGCCGCCGTCAGTTCGCTTGAGAGCCTGAACCGGGAACAGGTCGGTTCAGGGATGGAGGATTATCTGGCTGTCGTGGAAACGAACAACTGTTTTACCGATGCCGTGCAGATCATCACCGGCTGCACCTTCGGAAATAACGCGTTAGTATTCAGAGATCTGGGCAAAGTAGCCCTGAGCCTGCTGCAGCGGGACTCCGCGGACCCGACAACCGGACGGGGAGTGAGAGCAATTGTCAAACTGGATATCCGCGCCGCGCTCAAGCAGGAATTGCCGGAGTTTTCCCGGTTATTCGAAGAAGTCGTCATATACAGAAACCGGGCGCCGCAAACCCTGCTTGAATATCAGAAAATCGCTAAAACCGCTTCCCGAAGAATAATCGATTATCCTTCGACCGAACTGTTTCAGCTTACAAAAAGCGAACAAAAAATACCCTTTTACGCGCCGATCCACCCCACTGTCTTTTGTGACAGATGTAAAGAACCGGTAATGAGTACCCGCGCTCGGAACGACGCCGAAGAGACCCTCTGCCTCCCCTGCTCCCAAGTCCCCTCTTTCCAACTCAGCGGCCAGGGGATCGAGCAGCAGCGCGCCTAGGCGCGGCTCAGCCAATCAAGCTGGTTG
>JAGYOO010000017.1 GCA_018399295.1 Candidatus Omnitrophota bacterium
TGTATTTTTTTATCCACACCTGCCTGCCGGTAGGCAGGGAGACTAAATTTTCTTACTCTGTGCCCTCTGTGCTCTCTGTGGTTGATTTTTTTAATCTTTTTTACACCGTTATTATTTCTGCTGCAAAGTAACTGAACTATCCTTTGATTCTTTGACAGGCTTCTTTCTGTCAACCATTTTCAGGATTATCAGATCCCCTCTTCCTAATTTCCCCTTGCCGGCTCCTTCTGAGCCAGAAACAGCACATTGCCTTGATCGCGACTTTTAAACAGTCTGAGGATCCGGAAACCGTGCTTTCGGAGAAAAGCATTCAACTGATCGATCGTATATTTATAGGTAAACCCCATTTCAATTATTTCCCCCGCCTTCAGCTCAACCGACCGGCCCGCGCATTGCACGATACTGTCTTTCAGAATGCGGATTACCTTACTTGTCCGGTAAAGCGGCCCCTCCAGAGTAGGCGCGGGCTTAAGATCAAGCCGGAACTCACAATCGTTCGGTCTCATGCCGCAGCGAAGCAGGGGGCCGATATTAAAGTTGACGTTTTCCGGGCAACGATATGTCGACTCGATCTTCCGACGCGTTTCCGGTCGTTCATAGTAAAGACTGCAATCAAACAGAAACAGATCGTCCTCATTGAGAACAGTTCCGATATTACGTAATACCTCGTCCGGTTCATAATTACAAAACGTATTTCCGAGAAGACAGAACATCACGGGTAACTCCCAGAAAATCCTGAGCACGGAAAGGTCTTCAAAGAACCCGACAAGACCGACAACCTCCAGCGGCAGGTCTTTGACCTGCTCCGTGGCCAGATCAACCAGAGGACTGCTGATATCGACCGGATAGTAGGTAAAACTGCTTAGCCGGCAAAGCTCGGTCAGAAGAATCTTTTCCTTCTTCCCGTCCCCCACTCCGATACTTACCACATTCATTCCAGCCGGAACATACGCCGCGATCAGAGAAATGTTCTGAACAAGCAGTTCGGTCAGCTGCCGGCTGATTCCGAATCCAGGCGACTGATGAAGTTCAAGCCAGCCGCTGCTTCCGGTTTCCCCGGTATAAAGAAGATAATCCGGCATCCGGTGATGCTGCAGATTTTCCGCCAGCTTCTCCTCCAGTGTCTCCGGTTTCAGCAGTTCTATTTTTTTCACGTTTCACCTACTTAAAGCACTGCTGACACTCCAGCTTCAACGCCTCCAGAGGGCCAAGCCCGCGGTTTATTCCCATCGCATAGGCATAACCACGACAGCCGATGCATTCGTCTCCGTACTCACACCCCCGGCACTTCCCCTCCAAGTGCCGATCAATATGGCGCACGTAATGAAAAAGTTCAGAATCATAAATATCTTTCAATGACTTATCATTCACATTGAACAAATACCGGCCATTCTGCCGCAATGCCGGGTGTTCATCTAATTTAGTCGGCGCACAGGGCCGGACATCGCCATTCAGAGTAATATACAGGCTGTAAAGATGCTGCAGACAGCCGCTGGCGGTAAGAGGCGTATAGATAAGCCAATCATATCCGTAGTTACGCCGGTCGATCCCCAGCAACTTCTCCTTGTACTGCCGAATCTGTTTCTGCTCCAGAAGCGCCTGGGCCAGATACTGTTTCGCCCGGCCAGTAGGAGTGATTATCTCCATATTGGGAAAAATGTTATGATCGCGGCAGAAACGCCAGATAGTATCCGTTTCTTTGATATTAAGGCGGTTACACACGAATGAAACCCCCAACCGAAGACGACTGCTGTCGTCGGGATCTGAAAAGCCGGCATCCATCAGATTCCTCAGCCCACGCTGAATCGCGGTAAATGAGCCCGGTCGGCCGGAAAGATAATCCTGGACCTCGGGGCGGAACGAATCCAGCTTCCCCATTACTGATGCGTTACGAGCGTAAAGAAACCGGGCGAGCCGTTTTGAAATCGCAATGGTATTGGAAAAGATAACCGGGATCATCCCGTTATCCACGATAAAGGAGATCAGATCTTCGAACCGGGAATACAGGGTCGGTTCGCCGCCGCCGATCACTACGATCGATCCCGCTCCCAATTCTTTCGCCTCCCGGACCACCCGTTCCAAAAGTGAGAAATCGGCTTCTTTGCCCGGATCACCGCTTTCAGCATAACAGTAGCGGCATTTCAGATTGCACGCGGCATTAGTTTCCAGCCGAAGGGCCAAAAGACGGTTTTCGTCACGTGCGGAAAATGCATCTTCCGCGGCATAAGTATAGCCGGCAAGAACCGGCGGACGGGAAAACCGCAGATTGGTAGTCGAACTTTTTTGGATAAGCTGGTACATCCCCTTCCTCTTTCTAACTTTCAGGCGGAATTATTTTTAACGGATTCACGCATGATCTGATTTATCAGCCGGTCTCCTTTAAACTTTCTGAGCCACCTGCCTTCAGAAAAAATAAACAGCATTCCGGCGATTCCCGGCAGCAGATATACCAGTGCCACGACAATCACCGCGGCGCTTAGACTGATGTTCCCAAACTGCACCGCGTAAACAAGCAGGGCCAGAGGCAGAATGATCAGCCCGGCGATCACCAGGGCCAGAAAAAAGAATCCGACCGCGCAAAACACAGCCAGCCGTCGGATAAAATCAATGGTTTTTACGTAAAATATCGTCCCCTTGATCCGAGCATAATCGGCGAAGATTTTTTCATAATTCCCCGCCTCCTGGCGGATCAGTCTCGCCAGAAGATACAGCAGCTTATTCATTAATCACTCCTTTCGTCTTACTTCATCTTCTTTTTTACCCGCCGGGTAAAAAATTCTTCATCCATACAACATTCTTCCGAGCAGTAATAACGGTCTTTCCATTCATAAGCCTTTTCTATCTTTATCTCCGCCCCGCACCCGTAGCATTCGACTCTACCATTGTTCACCAGGAAACTATTCTTCTCCTGAAGCTTCATTTCTTTTACCTCTCCTGTTTTGGGTTAAGGTTATTAAACATGAGGCTGACGATTAATCCTATTCAGAGAGAAAAGGATAACGAGCCAGGCCAGCGAAAAAAACATCAGGATCCTCACCACCTGGAACGGTATCATGCCGCTTAAACCGAGAACTCCGGAAATTAGAACAAGGCTGATAACGGCTAAAGCGGCTGTTCGCATTGACTCCTCCCGGGTAACTTTTATCCAAGATTCAAGGCCAGTTTAACTTACGTTAAAAATAATATAGAAGATAAGCGAGGTTGTAAATTGGAAGGGTCTGCTTTTTATTGACTTATTTCTTCCGGGATCTATTTCAGGAGCAGATACTGAACGGTGGCACCGATGATAAACATGACCACCAGCAGGATGATCTTAAACGAAAAGTCACCAGGCAGGCTTTCCGCGACAAACACCGCCCCGACTAAAGAGGAGAAGAGTATCAGAGCTGATTGAAAAAATAACAGCGAAAGAAATCCTCCGATCAGACCGCCAGCCAGAACAATCAAACCCGGGGCCTCGGAAACTGAAACAAACCTCGCGGTCAGGATCCCGGCGATATATGCTCCGCCGAGAAACCCCGCGGCCAAAACCGCTATACCCTGGAGGAATACGGCCAGAATAATTCCGATCATTCCGAAAAAAAGCGCGAAGACCAGAACCGCCAGATCGTTATCCGGCCAGAAATAAAACCTGCCCCATTCCGCTCCGGTTAAAAAACCAAGCGAACCGACAAACAGCCAGAATAACTGCCGGCCGAAAAACAGCAGAGCAACCCCGGCCGCCAATCTGAATAAATCCATTATAATCCCATCCGGTTAAGTTCCTTTTCCCTGTCTCTTAAAAAACGCCGTCCGCAACAAGCACGTTCGAGCGTGCGGCTGACCTCAGCTTCATTCACTCCGGCCAGTTCCAGGATAAAGGTCCCCTGAAAACAGTGACGGGAAAGAGAAGCGACTATCCGCCTCCAATCCAGCCCCCCTTCTCCCGGAGCCAGGTGCTGGTCCTCTCTTCCATGATTATCGTTGGCATGAACTATTTTAATAAACGGAGCAAGTTTTGCAACTAAAGAATAAAGCCTCCCCTCCAGATTGGCATGTCCGGTATCCAGGCAAATCCCCACGTCTTTTTCCAGCAGCGCTCCCCACAGCCACATCAGATTGCTTAGATTCCCTATAGACAGCGACGGGATCATGTTTTCCAGAAGCAGCATCAGATTATGACGGTGGCAATGATCAGCAATACGGGAAAGTGATTCGGCGGTAAACTGAAGCCGGGACAATCTCTCCTCCAGAGGTATCCGATCATAATGCAGCTCCGGACCGGGATGTAGCACCAGATACGCCGCCTGTAGCGCTCCGCCGGCCTCAACTACCTTGAAAACTACACTCTGCGAATGCTCCCGCCGGCTTCGGTCCGGAGAAGAAATGTCGATATCCGGCGCAAACGGAGCGTGCAGAGACAGAATCTGCAGGCCAAGACGGTCAAGATGTTTTGCCGTAGCCTCAACCGCGTGTGGATCTAAATAATTGAAATGGTCAGTATGAGTCGAGATCTCCAGCAGGGAAAAACCTGAATCACGTATCTTCTCCAATACCCGATTAATATCAATCCTGTAAAAACAGCCCGTGGAAAGGCCGATGGCCCAATTTCCCATGCTTCCTCCTGTTCAATAAAGACCGTCGGTACGGTTCAAGGTCACAAGACAGCCCGTCGCACAGTCCTTTCTCTTTGTTAGACTTGCAATTAAAATCAACCAGATCATCCAGTCCGAGAGCAAACTGCCCGGTAAATATCCTGGTATAGAATTCCGCTCGGGCAGTGGCATCGTAACTGTACCAGAGCAGCCCCCAGCCGTGATCCCGCTCAAACTTGGAGCGGATGAGCCCGGCGATATGCCGGGGATGCCAGCCCAGGGACAAAAGCACACGGACAATAAATTCGATCCCCGCCGGCTGAAGCAGAATGTCATTAGGCCTCAACAGCATTCGCCGCGCGCATTCAGGCAATTCGACAAACGATATCCGGTCATAACTTATCCCCCAGTTTTCCGGCT
This sequence comes from Candidatus Omnitrophota bacterium, assembly GCA_018399295.1. Classification (GTDB taxonomy): domain Bacteria; phylum Omnitrophota; class Gorgyraeia; order B26-G9; family B26-G9; genus M55B170. The sequence continues at coordinate 4,995 of JAGYOO010000017.1, forward strand.
CCTCCGGCTGTACGGAATAAAACCATTCATGGTAAATACGCGCGGCCGACTTCTCATACTCACACACCATATTTTCACTCGGCCCGCTTTGATCGGGAATCCGGGCCGAAGTCCGCCGGGCCAGCTGGCGAACTCCATCCTGATCCCGCATCAGGCGCACCGCATCTTCCAATTCCATCTTCTGGAACGGTATCACGAATATCTGCGGAACCTGGGTCACTCCGTCCAGAGTTATCCCCTTTTCCCGCGCCTTCAGATATCTTGTAAAGGGAATCCTGATCGTTCGGGTATAAAGCGGATCGGCATATTCGGAGATATCATAAGATACTATCTCCCGACCCCGGTCGATCGGGCCGACGGTAACCGCGGTCAATTTCAGGGGGATCAGAGATTGAAAGTCGGACATCTCCTTTACCCGGTATGCCAGGCTTTCCATTACCAATCCCAAACCAAAAAAGGCATCCCCTGTAACAGGAGAAATAATGTCGCCGTCCGGAGATCGCCACTGCCTGTACTTCGCCTTCAATGAAGGCGGCGCGGTTCCCAGATTTGCCAGTCTGATAAACGCCGGAGAACCCAATTCCAGACGCCAGATGAAATGATTACCTCTGCCAGTCAGGACATGCAACGGCCGGATGCCTGAACCAAGAAGCAGTTTTCGCACCGCAAATGTAACCGGATCCTGAAGGCGAAAGCTTCGATTTATATCCAAATAGGGTTCGGCCGGAAAATCGAAATTAACATATTCGATATCCAGATGAACCAAAAGTGATCTGCGATCCCAGAAGGACCGGGCAATATCCAGATCCCGGTCCAGGAAATAATCCAGTTCCTGCGGCGGCTGGGCAGACAGAAACTGTTCCCGGGAAAAATCCGATCGACTGATATATACGGCAGAGAAGTCTTCTCCCCGAACATCTCCCAGATATTCCAGGATGCGGGCGCGGATAAACGGATCCGCGTAGTAGCGAACCTTGGAAATCTCTACTGTATTTTTTTCCATAGACCCTTGTCTTGTTCTGAATAATTGACACTTTTTACATTTACCGCGTTAATTTGATGTATTCTTTTAACCTAAAGTTCACGGAGAACACAGAGGCAAAGGGAAAAAGAAAATAACTTTAAAATTTGATTAAACTGATTTTAAATGATTAAAAGCATTAGCCCCTCAACATTACCTCAAACACAAATGTTGCATGTGATTTTTGGTAATCAATTTAATCGGTCTTTAATCCTTTAATCAAATTTTTGTTTATTTACTTTTTGTTTATCATTTTTATTACATGAGATTTGGTCATTAGTTATTCTTACCAGGGCCTCTATTCTCTCTGTGTTTCAGTGGACCATATAGCGGATATTGTACGAGACTGAAGGAAAGACCCAGGGAGCCTTCTTCAATTCCTCAGAGCCCAATTCATACTTTATAGCTAAAGAAAAGACGTTTATTACTTCATCCGCGTTATGGCCGAGAATATGCGCTCCCAGAAGTTTTTCCCCTTTTTCATCAATTATCGTCTTAAAACCCGCTGCCTTTAACCCCAGCCGCCGTTCCGCGGACCAGGAAGACGTATCCTGGAAATTAACCCTGAACTTCAGTTTGGTCTGCCGCGCCTGTTCTTCGCTCAACCCCACCCCGGCGAGTTTCGGCTCTGAAAAAACAACTTTAGGGATAATGGAATATTCAGGCTTTCCCCCCCGCCCCAGGATATTTTCCGCCACGGACAGACCTTCCATCAAAGCTACCGGGGTCAGGGGAGTGCTCTTTCCGTTCGCGTCTCCAGCCACGTATACCGCGGGATTAGACCGGCTGCGCAAAAATTCATCCACAACAACCATGCCTTCTTTAACCTCCACTCCCGCCGCCTTCAGATCAAGCTCGTCAAGCCGGGGAACGCGTCCGGCACCGTGAACCACGATATCGGTTTCCAGTTCAGTTCCGTTTTCCGTCGCGACTGTAACTGCCTTTCCCGTCTTCTCGATACGTGTCACGGACATACCAGTCACGATCTCGATCCCCTCTTCTTCCGAGGCCCGCGTGAGGATTCCGACAAGGTCCGGATCGAAGTGACGCAAAGGATTAAGCGTGCTTTCAATGATAGTGCATTGAGAACCCGCCCGGGCCGCGATATTGGCGAATTCAAACGAGATATATCCTCCGCCCACAAAAACGATCCGCTTCGGCAGCTCGGGCAGATTCAGAAACTCCGTGCTGGTCAGCAGGTGTTTTTCCCCCGGGATATTCAGGAAACGCGGCCGGTTGCCGCAAGCCAGAACGATACGCCCGGCGCTGATCTTCCGGTCGCCACAGCTTAAGGTATTCCTGTCCAGGAATCGACAGTGATGATGGAACATATCAATCCCAGCCCTTTGAAAGCCATCTTCCGTCTTTCCCGGGATCGAAGTAATCAGTTCGTTCTTGTATTCGATAAGAGGCCGCCAGTCAAATCCAATCTCCTTCCCCAGTCCTTTTCCTTTAAGCGCCTGGCTTCTACTTACGGTCTCCGCCGCCGCGGAGAGGATTTTTTTCGGGTTACAACCGCGCAGGGCACAGGTCCCGCCATAGACCTGCATATCGGAAATCGCTGTTTTCAATCCCGCGACCGCGCATTTTTTCGCCGCGGCCGCGCCGGCAACTCCAGTGCCGACAACAAACAGGTCATAATCAGACTTCATTCGACACTCCGATCACTTCTGACATTTTTCACAATAATATCCTGATCTTCCTCCCACACTGATCTTGTGGACTTTCCCCGCGCAGCCCGGACACCCCTGATTTTTTTTTCGGTGCCGCAGCAGCCAGTTTTCCGGGAGGCTTCCCGGGTCCGCCTGTTTTTTGATCGCGATCTCCAGAACCGAACGCATCTTTGCGTATAACTTTCGCTTCTGTTTCTCGTCAAGATCCTCCACCCGGTGATTCGGATGAAGTCCGGACTGAAACAAAATCTCATCAGAGTACACGTTTCCAATGCCGCTTATAACACGCTGATCCATCAGCATCGATTTAATACTGCCGCTTTTACGGCCCAGCAATTCCCGAAACAGCGAATAATCCAGTTCCAGGGCATCCGGGCCCAGTTCCTTTTTCGACCGGAATTCGTCCGGCGGCCCGGCCAGGAAGATCTGCCCCAGCATCCGCTTGTTCAGATACCCCAGATGCGAGCCGTCCTGAAAATAGAATCCCACTCTTTCATAATCGTTTTTCTGGCCGTCGACCTTACTCTCAAAACTAAAACTTCCGGTCATACCGAAATGAAACGCCAGCCATTCATCCTTTCCCAGGGAAGCCAACAGATACTTTCCGATCCGTTCAGTTCGAATGAACTTCTTTCCCCCCAGGGTCTTTTTCAACTGGTTAGGGGAAAGGCCTTTTAACAGCCGCGTCTGCGACACATTAACATCTTTTATCTTCCGTCCCAGCACCGTCCGGTCAAAAAACCGGCGAAAATTTTCCACATCAGGAAGCTCCGGCATAGTATTCTCCAAAGGGTTAATTATTAAATATCAGCATTTTTATCTTAAAAGGAATCGAATAAAAAAGTTATTTGGGATAGCAACGATTCTCTGATGTGATTCCACCAAAAGCCGCTCGCTATCGCTCGAGGCCGACGAAGCTCATTAGCTCATTAGCTCATAAGTTCATGAATTCAAAAAAAAATCACAAGGAGCCCTTCGGCTTCAGTTTACATTGAGCTGGTCGAAGCGCTATTAAAGAGGTTGCAAAATAACCTTGCCTACCGAAATTGCTTTTCGTTTCAAAACTATCTTCTAATCCTTTAATCAAATTTTGCTTTTTTCTCTGCCCTCTCTACTTTCAACTAATGAGCTAATGAGCTTATGAGCTCATGAACTAAAATGCTTTTTGCGCGCTTTTCGCTTTCATGCTATACTTTGTTAACTTTTCAACCCTTGAAATAAAAACCGTGAAAAAAACTACAGCTATTGTACTGATCGCGTGCCTGTTTACAGCCTTTCCGGTTCAGGCAGGTGGAACGGATAATTATTTTCCTGATAAACTCTCTCCCCGGCTGACTCTTGAATCAACCGGTCTAAGAGATTATTTCCCTTTAGAATCGTTTGATTTTAAGGCCTTTATCGCCGGGTTTGACAGACATACAATCCCCGGGAAAAACGGCAATCCGATAAGCGCCCACAGTTTCACTCCCAGTGAAGAGGTAAAAGAGCTTGTCTGGCTGCTCCACGGCTGCTGCTACTACAATCTGCCGTTCTACCTGACATACACCCTTAAACGAAGCCTCCGCCGGACTTCGGAGGCTTATTACTCCCGCTGGTTTTCTCAGCACGGGCCTCTCTATCTTCTGGCTAAAAATAAGGCTGATATTTTCGTGCATGAACACTTTAGTTCTAAAAGAGGTGAAACATTCAGGGGAAACGCGGAACAAAAGGCAATAAATTACTGGCTGCCGGTTTACGAATACATCCGAAATCACTATCCAAAGACAAACCGGATATCCATTCTTGCCGAAAGCCTGGCCGCGCCGATGCTGTTTGAAGGCATACTGCATCTGTTTGATATTGACAGAACCAGCGGCAGGCTTACTGACACCAGGATCAAAAAAATCTATCTCGTCAACCCGGTATTCCTGTTTCTGGAAAGATTCCGCCGGCTCGCGGGAATAAACCTGAGATTGCTCCGCCTGCTTACCCGGGGGCAGGAGAAACTGCTGTTCGAACAGGTCTTCTCTCCAGACTACGCGCAAAGTCTGTTTCATCGCTGGGAAGAGATGAAGATGTTTTTAAAACAGGAGGGACGGGAAGATCTGATACCTGAAATATTGATCTACACCTGCCGCATCGAACAGGGCGCGCTGTTGGTACCGGAAAGCAGAACCAGCAGTATTTCCCATTTAATCAATCGGTACATCGGCAGTCCGGGAACTGATTCGATTGCCGATAACAGCGTTATTCCGGCTGATTTTGCCGCTTTTCACGATGTCTATGACGTCTTTCACCGCACTGCCACAGTTGACCCCCGTCTCACCCTGCCCCTCTGTTCTTCCCTGAGCCCCAGGCATGTCTGGATCGGACAATCGGTTTAAATCAACAAGCTTTCGCAAAGTTTCACCCCCGAAAATCCTCTTTATGCGGATTATTTTTCCTGTCCGAAACTCAAAACATCCAGCTGCCGCCGGCGAAGCAACCCTTGCTTAACACCCCATAGTTTTTCAGTCAGAGACACATGATACCGGTGCGAAAGACCTAAAATGCTAAGATGCTGCGCGTCCACGCGCAACTTCTATCTTTTCCCACAACATAATCAAAGGGCGCTCCGCCCCTTAACCCCGGGTTACTTTCTTTAACGTAAAGAAAGTAACCAAAGAAAGCAGGCGCACGGAGTGCTCGGAGCGAACGTTTCGGTTCTTTCCTGTAAGACCCCCAGCCCCTAAAAGGGGATCTCAGGTGAGCACTTCACGGAAAAACCAAAACGTAAGACTGCTCCTGCGCTTCCTAAGGCGCCACGGGATGTATGAAAATATAAGCTCATAGCTCATAAGCTCATGAGCTCATGAGCAGAGGACGGAAGATTGAATGCCGAAGTCTGAAGGCGGAATCTTTTGAGTTCTTAATCTTCTTCTGACTTCTGTTTTCCGACCTCTGACTTCTATCTTCTCACTAACGTCCACAAAGCCCATAGCCCCGCGGCGCGCCCTTGCCGGAATCTGTCCCTGTGGTATACTTGTTGGACTTATCATTTAACCTTTAAACATCTTAGATAATGAAAACGAGCCCATATATTCCCAGGATAGCGTTATTCTGCCTGTCAATTATTCTTCTTCCGATTTTCGGAGAGCCGTTGTGCGCGGCCCGGTCTTTTGATTGTCTGGCTCCGGGAGTTGCGGTTCACGCGGAGGATCTGACAATGTCATTCTCCCGGATGATTAGTGTGCGCGCGCGTCTGAACCGGGTAATCGCGGCACAAGGGGAAAGGGACTCTGTTTCTGAATTGTTTTTAAACCCCTATTTTCAGAAAGCAGTTGTTTATCTTCAGGTCCTGACCCGGAATTCTGAGCGCGAGTACGCGTTGTCGTTTAAATTCTCGGATGAGCCGTCCTCGTTTAATAAAAAAATTATAAGAGGCGGTTATATGCAGGTGGCGGTACCACCGGCCGGATCGAACGGCTTGTCCGGACACACCCATCCGATGTTTCCGTTTCCCAGTGAAACCGACTTGAGGATCTGGTCCCGTGACCCCCAAGGTACGTTTATGATCTTTTGTGAGGATATTATTATTGTAGTTAAGGATATGGTTCCCGGGATTAATCTGTTGGAGTACCGGAGCATTCGGGAATGGCCGGAAAAGATCAGGTATCTGAAGAGGCATGCATTTGTCCGGTTGTTTAAAGTGGAGCGTAAGGGGCTTAAGGCTGAGTTTAAGGCAGTGCCCGAATCCGTGCTAAACGGGATGCGGCGAGTCAGTCTAAAGGAGAGGAAAAGCCGTGTCAGAAGATATAATTTAAAGTTGGCCCAAAATCGTTCTCCCCGGGAAAATGATGCCAGACTGGATCGTCTTCGCCGGGAAATTATCACCGCGGAGAACAGGCTGGTGGGTACCATGCTTAAGGCTGCTAACGCCAAAGATGTTTCTGAAGAGAGTAGAGATAGGTTGCTTTCCCGGCTCAGGTTGAGGATTCTGGAGGTTATGTTGCTGCTGCGGGAGCTGAAGGGAATAATTATTTCTGAAAAGCTGGAAGACCGGGTGCAAAAACTGCGGGCATTGAAGACGGCTTATCATGCCAGGCAGTTGGCCATGGAGGCAATTGTGTTTACCAGCCGGCCGGCTAAATCCAGGATCGGTCTTTTGGGTAAGTTGAAAGTGATTTTATCGGATGTGGAATCTTCGATTTGATCCCAGCCGCTCTTTGCCTGAATCCGCCCGTGCGGGTTTTACCCATCTTAATCGCAGCGACAATGAATCTGCTGTCCGGGAAATTTATGATTTTCTTAACGCGGATTTCCCGGTTATTACGCGGATGTTAAAAAAAGAGTAAGATTTTTCTTCACCTTATTCCGGTTTTAAATTAGAATATTACTGGAGGATGTTTATGGAGATCGATCCTATTGAACGGGATCCGAATTTAAAGGAGACTATTCAAGACTCGGAACGTCAGGCCAGGGAAAGACTGGACCGTGAGCTGGGAGAGGGATGGGATACCCGGCTTGGTTCCTGCTATATTTTCTGGCGGGAGAAAAAAAGAATTCTCAAGGAGAAGCATGGGATCGACTGGAAGTCGCCGAAAGAACTTAATCCGGATGTGATTTTCGATTAAGAGTTATTCGCAAGTAAAGACGCGCGCCGAAAGGCGCTTTTTTTTTGCCCGGAGGAATCAGGACATTCCAACGATCTTGCCGTCTTTGTCAATTCCCACGCGCGTGCCGCAGGGTTCTGA
>JAGYOO010000170.1 GCA_018399295.1 Candidatus Omnitrophota bacterium
GGAAAAACTGCGGGGAGGGTTTCCCGAGTTTTCGATTCGGGAGGTCATGCGGCTGCTGAAGGCACGGCCAAAAGACATTACATCGGTCTGCCTTGCTTCGCTCATGACTCCGGTGGCTTTTTTTCGTGGTTTTCGTGATCTTCATCAAAGGATGAGGGCCCGGACCAGTCAGTTCGGTAAGGGAATTTCTCTTTATGCTCTTTATCAGATAACGGCTAAAAAGCTGATTTTGCCGGAGCTTGCGGAGGCCTTTATGTCTGCGGTCTTAGTCCGGAGGCAGCTCCGGGGAATGGGAATTAATGCTCCGGTAAAGGTGATCGAACATCATCAGGCCCATGCCGCAGGGGCTTATGCGGCTAGCGGAATAGATCCATGCCTGGTACTGACCATTGACGGACTAGGGGATGGTGTTTCCTTCTCCGTGTTCCAAGGAGAAAACAGCCGGATAAGCAGGATATTTCAACAGCAGGCGTTCAATGATATTACGCTTTATTACTCCAGGCTTACTGAATTTCTCGGTTTTCGACCAATTCAGGATGAAGGAAAGGTCATGGGGTTAGCTGGATTTAGTGACGAATATCCTTTTCTGGAGCAGGCGGGGCGGCTATTGAAGACAAGGAAGGGAAGATTTTCCCGAAAAAACCTGTTTTTACGGGACGCTGGGCTGTTCGCAAGTCTGAAGGGAGTGCCGGCCGAAAAAGTGGCCGGCTCGTTCCAGCTGCATTGTGAACGCGAGATTGTTTCCCTGGTAGAGTATTGGATTAATAAGACTGGTATTCAGTGCGTGGCTTTAGCCGGCGGGTTTTTCGCCAATATCAGAGTGAATCAAAAGATCAGCGAGTCTTCCCGGGTCAAAGAATTATTTGTTTTTCCTCATATGGGAGACGGCGGACTAGCCTTTGGCGCTGTTTGCGCTGCCGGGAAGGTTCCGGCAGTTTCCGATATCTTCTGGGGGCCGGAATTCGATGATGATATGATTCGCAAGTTACTAAAAAAAAGTGGTTTAAAGTTTATAACAGTTGAGGATCCGGAACATGAAGCCGCCCGGCTGCTGAGCCAAAACCGGATTGTGGCCAGGTTTCAGGGGAAAATGGAGTTCGGTCCGCGTGCCCTGGGAAACCGCTCGGTTCTTGCTCCGGCCAGTAGCAGAAAAATAACGGAAAACCTTAACTCGCGGCTTGGCCGCGATGCATTCATGCCCTTTGCTCCGGCAGTTTTATATGAGCACCGCGAAAAGTGTTTTTATGATTATCAAAAAGCCGGCAGATGCGCGGAATTTATGACGACCAGCTTTCAGAGTACTGATTATTTTCGAAAGTTATGTCCGGAGGCAGTACATCGGGACGGATCCTGTCGGGCTCAGTTCGTCCGTCAACAAAATAACCCCGGACTTTACCGCATTCTTCGTGAATATCATCGGCTTACCGGTATCCCGGCAATTATAAATACGAGTTTTAACCGTCATGATGAACCGATTGTATGCACTCCGGAAGATGCGATACGGACATTCTTAAGCGCGGGACTCGACGGGCTGATCATTGGACGGCAGGCGGTTCTCCGGCAGCCGACTGATTCCGGGAAGAAATTGGATTTTTAATAAACACGGAGATTGTATGATCAAGGAATTTTGGGAATGGCTTGTGGAGGATGAAGTCGAACAGCAGCAGGCAGTTGAAAAAGAGGAACCTCTTTCCCTGAAGCAGTTAGGCTTTCTCGTTCTTCTTACGGTTTTATTTTCCATCTGGGTGTTTCAGTGCCGGGTAAATCCCGCCTGTCGGGTAAAGAGTATCGAGGAACAGATCGAAGAGAATATCGAAACGAATTACCTGGCTTCGGACGGGTTGCGTAACAGTGACTTTACCCATAAGATGGATTACTGGAGCACATCAGACGGGGGAAGAATTTTTCCGGAGTCAAAGAGTAAAGTCAATTTCAGTAATGCTGAATATCATTCCCCCCCGTATTCTCTCAAGATGGAAACCGTAGTTCCCGCGAACCGGATTTTTTACGTGAAAGACAGGAATATCCCTATTCTTGATGATCCTTATAAATTTAACGGTAAAGGAGAAAACTGGCTCGGTGTTCCTCCGCGGTCCAAAATCAGTCTCAGCCTGTGGCATAAAGGCGACCTGTTTACTGTTTATCTTCAGGGGCTTACAAGAGACGGCGAGTGGATTCCTCTGGGTAAAACCGATGCGCCGGCATCTGAGGACTGGCGGGAAACGGGTTTATCCATCGTAATGCCTGCTTCAGGCCGGGCGGTCTCTCTGGAGTTTACCCTGAATCAGGCCGCAGGACAGAAGCCGCCGTGTGTATTCATCGATGATGTTACTCTTCAAGTGGAAAAAACGGAAAAACAGATTGAAGAATAGAATCGCTTTAGTTCTGCTTATCCTCCTTGTCTGCGGGCATATCGGTGGTAATGTCTTTTATTTTTCCCGTAATGGATTGCCGGAGGGGAAGGACTGCATGTCACACGCGCTGGCCTTTCTTCAGCTTTCCCGGACAGCGGAAAGTACGGAGGAAGAGGAGCTGGTTATCCCCGACCGGGGAAAGTTTTACAACCTCTGCTTTACTGCTTACGATTATCCGCCCTTTTTTTATCTTACTGCTTACGCTTTTGATAAAGCCGGGAGTGGACTGTTACCTTACGCGCCGCTGTTGGTATCTACGGTCTCATTAAGTATAGTTCTGTTCATGATTTATGCTATCGGCAGATATACCATAAGTCCGGCTGCGGGGTTGGTCTCGGTCCTGGTATTTTACCTTTACCCGATAACGATCCCTCTTTCGCGCCATTTTAATCTGGAGATGCTGCTGACCGCGATGGTCGCGATAAGCATTTGGCTGATGCTGAAGACCGAAGGATTCCGGAGACCGGGATATTCCCTGGCCCTGGGAACAGTAATGGGCCTGGGAATGCTGACAAAGCAGACCTTTTTAGTCTATGCTGGCGGGCCATTTCTTATGACGATTATTTACTGCTGGTTACAAGGGAAACCGGATAGACAGCGTCTGCTGAATCTGTTGAACCTGCTCGTTGTCTTTATGTTGTTTACGCTGGTGTTCTACCATGAACCGCAGATCTATATAAACACGATTAACCGGATGGGAATGAGCGGAGCGGTTGAGGGACCTGATTTGCTCAGTCTGCGTCATCTCAGCTATTACTGGCGATTTTTGGTTACCGTGATCGGGTGGTTACTTTTGTCGGCTGGTCTGATCTCTCTGTTTTTTTTGAACCCGCTGAAAAAATCGGTTCAGATCCTGTTTCTGAGCTGGCTGCTGCTTCCGCCCCTGTTTTTCAGCGCAGTAAAACTTAAATATGCCGAATATCTGGTTCCTATGCTGCCGGTTCTGGCGCTTATAACCGGAAATGGATTAAATCGAATAAAGGGATTCGCGCCCCGGCTGATTACGGTGGCATTGTTATTAGCCGCCGCGCTGTCGTTGAATATAGCAGGTAAAAATAACTTTTTTTACCACCGGTATCATCCGCTTTCTCGTGTAAAGGTTTTGTTTCCCGCGGATAACGGAGGCGCGGATTTCAGCGAAATCTGCCGCCGAATCGGAGATCATGGGGGGCGGGCGGGGATTTTTCTGGACAAAGCGGATTGCGTTGATTTTTCCAATTTTTTTATCAGAAAGACCTTCGCGCACAGTCGCCGGAAGACTAAACTCGTGTTGTTTGATTACTCGGTTACCGAATTTTTCCGAAACCTTGAGCAGTTTGATATTATTATTTTTTTTTCCGGATTCGGGCGAGAATGGCCGACTGAAGAGGAGTTTCAGAATTACGTTGAAACCTGGAACACTTCCCGGCTGGCCCGGATTGTTTTTACCGGTGATGAAATCCGGGGTGAGCAGTGGAGGGGGAAGAGCCGGATAAAGATACCGGCGAT
>JAGYOO010000171.1 GCA_018399295.1 Candidatus Omnitrophota bacterium
TCCGCTTGTTTCCGGCAGCCTTGCCTATCTCGGCTGGATTGACTCCGTAACCGACTGACGATTTTCTTCCTCCTTTTTCCTGCTATCTCATAATCTTATGTTAAATCCTTTGCCTGTCATTTTCCGGGACGTTGTTTGGGAAGACATTTAGTAGAATCGGGACAGAAATATAGAGAAACAAAGTGTTTACTGTTATTCTCTCTCTGAATAATATGTTATTAACAGCACAGGGAGGGAGCATGAAGATCAGTCAGGAACTTCAAAATACTCTGTCCGATTCAGGCCGGTTTCTTACACTTTCGCTGTCAATAACCATGTTCGAAAAATGTGTTGATATCTTCGCGCGGTATGGGCTGTCAACCGAGACACTTGGGCATATGTACGAGGGGATGCAAAGCATCTCGCAAGAGCTTGAAGAGGGATATAAGTTCGTGAAGAACAAAGAAGAGTTTAACGATCTTGTCCGCCCGCTTAAACCGGCCGAATTAAGTAAGCGGCAGTAAGAGGTATACGATGATAAATATAACATTTACTACCAGGCAGTACTGGGACCTTCTTAAGCTTGTTTATCTGGGTAGCTGGCTGACGGAGGCGGTTCGCGGAGATGAAGAGAAGACCGAGAGTTTTGAGGAACTGGAGCAGTATATCTATTCATTTGCCGAAAAGGCCTCTCTTTTTGAACGCGAGGACCTGAATAATGTCCTGATTCCCGATACCCGTCGCTGGAATCCCAAGCGGTATTTTTCCTGATCCCGGGCTTCGTGCTGCGGGATGATGTTCCGTGTTGAATCTCAACATCCCCGATGGTAAAATATCTGTCGGGAGGTTACATGCGCCTTAGGGTGTTTGGGCGGATGCCGGCGGTGAATATTTCCGTCTGTTTCGGAATCCGTGTTACGGCCCTCTCTCCTGATTAAAAAAAAGGAAACTATATTTTATTTCCAACCCAACGAAGTTTCTTAATCTTATATGATACGATCTGAAAATATTAACCCCCGAATTTTTGGCGACAGGGGATTTTCTCTGCTGGAGCTGCTGATCGGAACGACCATTTTCGTGCTGGCGGTTACTTCGGTATATGCCAGCCTGTTCCTGGGGATAAAGGTCTGGAAACAGGAGGAGTCGAGAGAGGATTTTCTTCTGGAGGCAGAGTTGGCCGAAGAGATCATGGCTGAGCATCTGCGTTGTGCTTTCTGGAACTCCGAGGATGATACTGTCAGCTTTCAAGGGGCAGCAAAAGAGATAAATTTTTTCACTGTTACCTCCGAAGGAAGCGTCAAAGAGGTCCGCCTGTATTGCCAAAACTCATTGGAAGAGCCGGAGAGGATTTTTCTGTACCGCCAGCTGTCATTGCCCGGAGAGGAAAAATCTGAATCTTTTCCCGCGGTGATCCATTCCCGCTTAGGAGTCTGCGGGTTTGAGTTCTGGGATCAGGATTCAAAAACCTGGCTGACTGAATGGCGGGAGGAGTCGCGGATGCCGGCCGCAGTAAGGATCCGGCTCGGACCTTATCTATCCTCTTTGGAAGGAGAGGCAAAGGTTTTGGATCGGATCGTCTTTATTCCGGTTGGCAGAGGTGTCCGCTATGAATAATCCGCGCCAAAACCGCGACAACGGGATGATTCTGGTTCTGGTGCTGTGGATTCTGTTCTTTCTTTCCCTGGTACTGATGTCACTTAGTTTTAATCAGCGGTTAAGGATGCGAGAGAGCAGCTTTCGTATGGAAAAGATGCGGATTAACGGTCTGGCCCGGGAGGGTCTGCAACGGGCCTTTCTCCGGTTGAGCGCGGACAGGGGCCAACCGGAGGCCGCGGGGATTATCCGGAAGCAAAAATTCTCTTTACAAACTGAAGCCGGGTTGTTATCTTACGAGATAAGCGATGAGGAAAGCCGATTGAATCTAAATCTGCTTCCGGAAGATGTCCTGATAAATCTTATCGTGCTGAATCCGGAGATTACTCCTGAGGTCGTGAAGATTCTTGTCAAGGAACGGCCCTTCCGGCTGCTGACTGAAATCAGGAGACTGCCGGAGATCACGGATGAGATTTTTGCCGGAAGTCCGGAAGAGGGTTATCCCGGGCTGAATGACCTTGCTACAGTCTGGTCGGATGGTAAGATAAATCTGAATACCGCACCCCCCCATATTATTGCCTGTCTCGGTATTCCCGAAGAGACGGCAGTTCTTATCAGTGACCGCGCCCGGACCGAATCTTTTCTGGATAAAGACTCTCTGCCACAGCGCCTTTCCGAGCTTGGTCTTAGTCCGTCTCAGGTTGAAATCCTTACCCGGTTCGGCAAGACAGGTTCTTCTGTATACCGGATAAGCAGCTGCGCTGTCTCCGCGAGAAGAAAGGTAAAACAGGTAGTGGAGAATATTATCCGCCGGGAAGATCAGGAATTAAGAATTCTACTGCATAAAGAGAGCTGCCTATGATTAAGACGATTATCTATTTAATAGCTCACCATATTCGGATTGCTCAGTTTGATGTTTCCCGTGAATCCTGCCGTCTAATCGAAGATCGGAGTATCGATCTGCAGGATCCGGAAACGGCCCGGGAGGAGATGGAAAAATCCGGAACCCCGGTAACAGGGGCGCAGAGCTGTCTGTTTCGCTTTCAGGTCGGTCTGCGGTTTTTTGTGCTGCCGACTCAGGAGGAGGGGGAGCTTAAGCGGATGACCGAATACGAGGCCGCGGAAATACTGCCTTTGCGTCCGGAAGAGATCGTGAGCCGATACAAGGTTCTGGAAAAGCGGCTGGATGGATACACTGAAGTCGCGGTAGTTGTGGCTCACCGGGACGAGGTCAGCCGCCATCTGGAAATCCTCCAGGGGCTGGGAATAGAGGTCGAGTCGTTGAATCTGAGCAGTCTGGCCTTATTCAGAGCGGTTCAGAAATTTATCTTGGAAAAAGATCCTGAACTCTCGCAGGTGCCGGTAATGCTGGTTTACTGTGAAGAAGAGGTAATGGAGATAATTATTGTCAGTGACGGCAAGCTCCGCTTCAGCCGCGGGCTTGGGATTGACAAAAAGCAGAACTTTTCGCAGATTCTCATAAGTGAAGTCCGTCACAGCCTGGAACTGTTCTCCGAAGATCGCAGGGAATCACCGCAAAAGATCCTCGTGGCCGGTAACCGGTCTGATCTGCAGAAAGTTAATACTGTGTTGGAAAGCACTTTCAGTCTCCCGGTAAGCGCTGTTGCGGATATCGATCTTGCTACGGGACTGGCGTTGGAAGAAGATGGTGCGGTTAATCTGTTAAATGAAGATTTCATAAGCGCGCGCCGGGGCCAGAGCCTGAAACGCAAGCTGGCCCTGGCTACCGGTCTTTTACTGCTGAATACTCTCCTGGTGTTGGCTTTATTCTTTACCAGCGGGATTCAGAAACAGGGTTATTTGCGGCGTTTGGAGGAAAGTATTCAGCAGGGGGCGCCGGCAGCCAGGGAGTTGATGGAAAAGCTATCCCGCGTTCAAATGGCGCGCGATCAACAGATGTCTCAGATGCTGATCCTGGAAGCGCTTAATGACCTTGTCCGGATCGCTCCGGCTGACTGCACTCTGGCCAGTCTTTCGGTAAAAGAAGATGGAACGCTTATTATCCGGGGTCAGGCAGCAAGCCTTCAGAATGTGCTTGATTTCGTCCGGGAACTTAATAAGTCCCGGTTTTTCCGAAACGCTTATCTGAATTACTCTAACCGCAGAAAACAGGCGAAGCGGGAAAAGGTTGATTTTGAGATCCAGTCCGGGCTCGAACTCCCTAAGCCGGAAGTTTCTTCTCCATGAGGATAAGCGGAGGTGAGTTCCGGGGTCGGGTATTGAAAATGCCTTCACCTGGGCTGATCCGTCCAACTACTCAGAAGACCCGGGAGGCGATTTTTGATGTTATTGCCGGATTCGGG
>JAGYOO010000172.1 GCA_018399295.1 Candidatus Omnitrophota bacterium
GCGGCAGCGACCGTTATGATATTGGCGGACACGCGCTTGATGATTACGGAGTTGCCGGGCTGACGGTAACCGTTCCCCTCTGGACCGGGGGCAGAACCGGCAGTGATGTTGAGCAGGCCCGATTGGATAAACAGGACGCCGAGTTGGAGCTTAAGGCGGGTCAAGAGGATTACCAGTTGGATCTGGACAAGGCCTTGAGCGAGTACAAGGGATATCTTGCTACTTTGGAGTCGAATCAGGAGGCGATCCGCCTGGCGGAAGAGGCGTTCAGTCTGAGTCAGGAGCTGTTCCGGTCCGGACAGATCTCGGTTACGGATTTAAACGACGCGGAGTTGAGACTGACTAATGAAAAGATAAGTAAGGAGATAACTCTGTTTAATATAAACATAACCTTAGCCAGAATGGAAAGGCTGACTCTGACGGGTGATCAAAATGATTAACAAACGGGTTTTTATCTATGGGGCGATCCTTATTATTTTTGCCGTTGCTGTTTGTATCAGGCAGAACATTGTCAGAAGTGAAAGAAGCCATGAGGCGGCCAGTGTCAATTCCGAGTGGGAAAGAGACGGGAAGCCGGTAATCGTCCGGGAGATCTCCCGACAGGATGTGCGTGAGTTCGCGAAGATCACGGCTGTCCCGGACGGAGACGGTCAGTTAAGCGTGCATGTTCCCCGGCTGATCCAGGAGAAGCTGCGGCCGGGGCAGCCTGTTTTTCTTAACAATCCGGGTGATTCAGTCGCGGGACGGGTGACGGAAGTAGCTGAGGATATCGATCTGAATACCGGGATGTTTCCGGTGAAAACGACGTTTACCGATAAAGAGAAAAAAGGGTTGTCAAGCCTGGTTTTGTATGTCAATACCGGGACGCTGAAAGATGTGATCTGCCTGCCCCGGGAAGTCATCGTTCTTGATCAAGGGCAGAATTTTGTCTGGGTAATCGAGGCGGGCCGGGCGAAACTGGTTCCAGTGGAGACCGGAGAGAGGAACGGTTACGGTATTGTGATCGAGCAGGGGCTGAAAGAAGGCGATAGAGTGGTGTTTCAGGGGTATGCCGGACTCTCGGAAGGGGATAAGGTGAATATTCTCGCGAACCGGATGGAGGGAGAAAGATTATGATCGAGTTTTTCGTTAAACGTCCGGTTACGACAATCATGCTTACCCTGGTGTTTGTTGTTCTGGGGCTGATCTCGATTTTTAATCTTAAGGTCCAGAGAACACCGGATATGGAGTTCCCGATCATCACTGTTACCGTGCAGTATCCCGGGGCTACTCCGCTGGAGGTGGAGACCCTGGTCATCGACAAGATCGAAGACGCGGTGGCCGAACTGTCGCAGATCAAAAAAATAGAAAGCTATTCTTACGATAATTTCGGTTTTGTCGGGATCGAATTCCTGATGTCTTCAGACGTGAATATGAAGTTCATTGAAGTAAAGGATAAGGTAGAGGCGATTATCAACGATCTGCCCGAGAATATCGATAAACCGCTGATCGAGAAGTTCGATCCGCTGATAGAGCCGGTCATGGATCTGGTTCTGACGAGTGAAAGCCTGGACGACCGTGATCTGTATGAGTTCGCGGATAAAAAGCTCAAAGACCGGTTTTCCGCGGTCGAAGGCGTGGCTAATGTCGAGCTTTACGGCGGAAAACAGCGTCAGATAAACGTTATCCTGGATCCGCTGCTGATGCAAAAGAAATATGTTACGATCTATGACGTAATCAACAGCATCAAGGCGAAAAATAAAAATGTCCCCGGCGGACTGCTGGAAAAAGGAAATACATCTTTGAGTCTGAGGTTCCTGGGAGAGTTCAGCAGTCCGGAAGAGATCGCCGAGCTGCTTCTGGTCTCGCGCGATGGGAATTCTTTTCCGCTGAAGGATATCGGCCGGGTGGAAGACGGATTCAAGGATGTGGAAACCATTGCCAGGTTTGACGGCAGGAACGTTGTCGGACTTTCGCTTAATAAGGTCTCCGACGGAAATGGCGTCGATATCTCCCGGTCTGTCCGCGCGCGGCTGCCGGAACTTCGTAAAATGCTTCCCCCCGGAGTATCTTTGGAGATCGCCACTGATACCACTGAGTTTATTATCGAGGAAACCAATCAAACGTACGGGAATATTATTGCCGGGATTCTGCTGACGATCGTGATCTTGTTTCTGTTTACCGGACATATCAATCTGACGTTTATTTCCACGATCGTCATCCCGACTTCGCTGGTCTCGGCCATGTTTCTCATGGATGCCGCGGGAATGTCGATCAACACGCTTACCCTTCTGGGGATTGCTACTGTTCTCGGGACATTGATCGCGAACGCGATCGTTATTATTGAAAACGTGCTTAAGCATCTGGAGGCCAAGGAGTCATCGGTGCACGCGGCAATCGACGGGACTAAGGAGGTCACGGGAGCGATTCTGGCGGCAACCGGGACGAACCTGGTAGTGTTTACCCCGATAGCGATGATGGGGGGTATTATCGGGCAGTTTATGCGCGCGTTCGGGTTGACGGTAATATTCGCCACGTTGTTTTCACTGCTGTCCTCGTTCAGCCTTACGCCGATGCTGTGCGCCTTGATGTTGAAGAAAAAAAAGAAGGGCAGCCGAAAGAAGTCTTTTTGGCTCAATCTTATGGCTCCCTTGGACTGGGCCGCAGCCATGGTGCATAAGGTAACTGAAGCTCTGATGCGGGAATATAAGAAGATTTTTGACGTGACCTTCCGTTATCCTAAAACGACGCTGCTGGTTGTCTTTCTGGCGTTTTTTTCCTTACGGTTTGTGATGCCTTATGTGGGTAGTGATTTTTTCCCCGCGGCGGATGAAGACGCGTTCACCGTAAAGATCGAGATGCCGCAGGGGTCGACGATCGAGAGGACCAACGGAATAACCGAGGTTATGGAAGAAAGGATTCGCGAGATATCCGAGGTCGAGTCAATTCTTACCAGTGTCGGCGGAGATGGGGTTGAAAACTCAGCTATTGTCGTTAACCTTATTCCGGTCTCTGAACGTAACCGGTCGGATACGGATATTATCCAGGAGCTGATCCCATTTACCGCCCGGATTCCGGATGCCGAGATCAATATTGAAAGAGGCGAGGCCAGGGGTGGGATCGAGGGGGATTTGTCGATAAATGTTTACGGAATTGATTATGACAAGGTAATCGATATTTCCCGAATCATGAAGACGATCATGGAGGATAGCGGATATTTCCGGTCGGTAAAGTCATCTTATAAAACGCCTAAAAAAGAGCTGCGCTTTTTGCCGGACCAGAAAAAACTGATTGAGCATGGACTGCCGGCAGTCGAGGTCGGGAGTACTATCCGCGCCTCTGTTTTCGGTAACGATGAGAACGTCTATAAAGAGGCCGGGGAGGAGTATGATATCAATGTGCAGCTGGATGAACGTTATACCGAGGATTTCGATGATTTAAAACAGATTCATCTGATATCGGCAAAGGCCATGCTTCCGGTTGTTGAACTGGGCCGGATCACGGAAGAAAGGGCGTTGCCGACGATCCGTCATCGGGATAAGGAAAGGGTCATCCGGCTGGAGGGCTATCTGGCTAAGTCAAACACCGGCTTTGCCCGGGAGGTGTTAAACGAGAGGTTTAAGAAGATGGATATCCCGGACGGATACGGGTTTCGGTATGTCGGAGCGGCTGAACATCAGGAAGAGTCCGGCCAGGAGATCGGAAAAGCCCTGTTTCTCGCGGTTATCCTTACTTATATGCTGTTATGCGCCCTGATGAATTCGTTCACTTACCCGATACCGATTCTGTTGTCAGTGGGAACGTCATTCATCGGCGTGTTTTATTCGCTGTTTTTCTTAGGCTATACGATCAATATCGCTTCAATGCTGGGAATGGTGATGCTGGTGGGGCTGGCGGTTAATAACTCGATTCTG
>JAGYOO010000173.1 GCA_018399295.1 Candidatus Omnitrophota bacterium
GCGCACGCGGGAAGCGACCTGCCGGGCTGAATCCACAAGTTTAACTTCCGAACCCATTACCCTTTTAATTACAGTTTTCAACAGCGGGTAATGCGTGCAACCAAGTACCAGTGTATCCACGCCTTTTTCTTTCAAAGGCTGGAGATAACGGCGGACAACAGCCTCCGTCTCCGGATCATTCAGCCAGCCTTCCTCCACCAAAGGAACAAACAACGGGCAGGAAGAGTTATAAATCCGACCGTCCGGCAGCTGTTTTCGCAACTGTTTCTCATACTCCCGGCTGCGAATCGTGGTCCGGGTTCCAATAACACCGATCCGGCCGTTACGGCTGACCCTGACAGCTTCTTTCACCCCCGGCTCGATGACTCCGGTTATCGGCACCCGGAAATGGCTCTGCACCAGAGGCAGGGCCGTACTGCTGGAGGTGTTACAGGCAATAACTACAAGCTTAACATTCTGCTGCAGCAGGAACAGGATGTTTTCAATAGAAAATCTTATAATTGTTTCCCGCGACTTTGTCCCATAGGGGACCCGGGCAGTATCGCCGAAATAGACAATATTCTCGGACGGAAGCAACCGGATCAGTTCGCGTACTGCAGTAAGACCGCCGAGCCCGGAATCAAAGACTCCAATTGCCTGTTTTTTCTTCATCTTGTAAAACCATTGGTTTTTTCAACCTGACCTTTATAGCGGAGTATCCCCGAAGCGATTGCCTCAGAAAGCATCTGACGGTAGTGCGGATTATTCAGCCGGGCCCCTTCCCGGGCGTTGGAGACATATCCGATTTCCAGCAGCACCGCCGGCATCTTTGCCCCCTTAAGCACGTAAAAATTCGCTCCCCGGATGTATCTGGTTTTGAGATTAAGCATCCGGCTCAGTTCAAACGAAACAGAATTTGCCATCTCAATGGACTCGATCCTGTTCTCGGTCAGGATCATGTCCCAGAGCGTCGCGTTCAGATTGTTGGAGAATTCATAATCGGCGCTATCTTCGTACCTTACGGCCGCGTTTTCCCGGATCTGCACCGCTTTCGCGAAGTCATCATGTTCAGTGGAAAGATAAAATGCCTCGAACCCGTGGGCGAATCGGTTGTGAGCCGCGTTGGCGTGGACACTGATAAAGAAATCCGCCTGGTTCCTGTTCGCGATATCTGAACGCTGTCCCAGTGTAAGAAACTCGTCCCGGCTTCTGGTAAGGATTACTGTTATCCCCGCTGCCTCCAGCTGCCGTTTAAGACGCAAAGCTACATCCAGAACAATATCTTTTTCCTGGATTCCCCCGGCTCCGACTGCCCCGGGATCCTTACCTCCATGTCCGGCATCGATCACAACCCGGGAAATAGTAACAAAAGTTTCCCGGGAAGGTTTTTGCGGAAACGGGGGAAGTTTTTTTGCCGCCCCGAACAGAGCGGCGAAATTCGCCGGCACCATCACTTTCCCGTCCCTGATCTTTACCGGCGCCCCCAGATCAACCTTGCGCTGATTGTGCAGCACGATCCGGCTTCCCGGATAAAGCTTCACATCATCATCAACATCCCTTACCCTTAAAAAACTGGAAAAACCGTCCCACTGCCAGGTAAGCCCGTTGCGGGAGGCAAGCGAAGACAACTCGACATAACCAGCCGAGGACACCCCTCCCCCGCTCCGAGGCGGCGCCCCGACACAACCGGAAAAAGCAACTATAAAGTGGATTGTAAGGATCGCGTATAAAAGTTTGCGCATTCTGAAAGGTTTCGTCCGTGGCGGACAGTTAGTCATACAACATATACAATATACAAATCCGGGAAAAATATCAAGGTATTAACGGAAATCAAAGGCCGGATAATGAAAATAAAATCAAGCCTGTGTTTCCTGACTGCCACGGGCGGGAAACACGGACATTGAGAACAAGCAGAATTTCCTCAGAAATCTTGATAAAAGCAGCTAAAACCTATATACTCTTCTTACTATGGAACAATTTTTTCCGGCTGCCGACCCTATACTGATTTTCGCCATTCTTCTGCTCATAGCTCTTCTGGCCCCCATTTTATCGCAAAAACTCAAACTCCCCGGGGTAATAGGGCTTATCATAGCCGGAGTTATTTTAGGACCTCATGGCATCAATCTCCTTGAGCGGGAGAGAGAGGTTGAGCTGCTCGGGAACATCGGACTTCTTTACCTCATGTTCCTGGCGGGCATCGAGCTGGACCTGATTCAGTTCATCAAGCACAGGCGTCACAGCCTTGTTTTCGGCGGCCTGACATTCGCGATTCCCCTTGTCCTGGGGACCCTGATGGGATACTTCATACTCTCGCTGAACCTGCCGGCGGCGATTTTACTCGCCAGCATGTTCTCTTCCCACACGCTGCTCACGTATCCGATAGCCAGCAGACTCGGCCTGGCAAGGCAGCGAGTGGTTACCACCACGGTAGGCGGAACCCTGATAACCGATACCGCCGCTCTTTTTGTTCTCGCCGTTATAGCGGCGACTCATGAGGGAGCACACGGGCTGACCGTATGGATCCGCCTGCTGGTATACTCCTCTCTCTATATCTCGGCGGTTTTTTTCATCCTGCCCAAGATCGGCAGATGGTTCTTCCGAAATCTGGCCACAGACGGTGTCATCGCTTTCACCGGAGTACTCGCGGCAGCCTTTGCCTGTGCTTTCACAGCCGGTTTCGCTGGGCTTGAACCTATCATCGGCGCTTTTCTGGCAGGCATAATGCTGAACACTCTCATCCCGGAAAACAGCACGCTCATGAACCGGATACAGTTTGTGGGCCATTCGCTCTTCATTCCCTTTTTTCTTATCTCAGTGGGAATGCTGCTCAATATCGGCCTTCTCTTTGTTCCAGGAGAGACAGCTCTGATTTCCGTATCAATGGTGTTCGCGGGCATTGTCACAAAATGGATGGCCGCCTACTCGTCAAGAAAGCTATTGTCCTACAGCAAGAGCGAAGGCATGCTCATCTTCGGACTCAGCGTGAACCAGGCCGCCGCAACCCTGGCGGCTGTGTTGATCGGTTATAACCTGGGCATATTCACTGAGCCCATACTCACAGGCACCGTGGTGATGATACTTGTAACCAGCATCTTAGGATCATGGCTGACCGACCGTTACGCTCGTCAAGTAGCCCTTGCCGAAGAAGCAAAGCCGTACAATCCTTCAGACGCTCCCCAGCGTATACTGATCCCCCTTTCCAACCCGGCTACCGCAAAGGAACTCATAAATATCGCCATACTCATAAGGCAAAACGGCTCCGGAGAACCTCTTTATCCTCTTGCCATAGTACAGGCGGGTGAGGGCACGGACGAGCGCATAGCCGAGGCTGAAAAAGTACTGGCCCAGACTGTCGTCAGGGCGGCCGCGGCCGATATCCCGATCATGCCCGCGACCCGCGCCGCCACGGATCCGGTATCCGGCATTCTGCAGTTTGCCAACGACATTCGCATATCCACAATAATTATGGGCTGGAAGGCCAGAAACGTCTCCCACGTAAGGACGTTCGGCGGGATACTTGATCCTGTCATATCCTCAAGCAGGCAGTTGGTCCTTGTCTATAATTTTTTTCTGCCGATAAACACGATGAAAAGGATAATCCTGGCTGTCCCGCCGCTGGCCGAACGCCAGGGAGGTATCGAAGCGGTGCTGCAGACCGTCAAGACCCTGGCCCATCAGTTGAAAGTCTCCCTTGTGACAGTATCTGTTCCGGAAACCTGCCAACGTATCAGAGGGATGACGGAATCAATCCTGCCGAAGATCCAGGAAAAAGAGGTAGAAATAAGTAACTGGAATGATCTTATGCCGTGGCTGAAAGATACTGTCTCTCCAAAGAACGATCTGCTTGTCCTGCTTACCGCGCGCAAGGGCAGGCTTGCCTGGCAACCCAACCTCAGCCGG
>JAGYOO010000174.1 GCA_018399295.1 Candidatus Omnitrophota bacterium
GGTACTGACTGCCGCGGAAACCGGGCATCTGGTGCTTACCTCTCTTCACGCCCCGGACACTGTTCAGGCGATTGACCGGCTGATAAGCATCTTCCCGCCGCAGCAGAGAAGCCAGGCCTGTATCCAGCTGGCGAACAGTCTTCAGGGAATTATTACTCAGCAGCTTATTCCTAAAAAAGACAGAGAAACGAGGATCGTTGCCACTGAGGTTATGGTAAGCACCGATGCCATCCGTAACCTAATTCGGGAAGGTCAAACCATTCAGATTCCCTCGGTAATCCAGACCGGTGGCAAGTATAAAATGCACACAATGGTAGAATGCGTGAAAAAATTATACTACAATAAGTTGATAAGCAAAGAAACGGCAATAGATTACTGTCCGGAGCTCAGCCAAGTTTTGGCTTGACAGAAAAAATAGCGTATGTTAAAATTTCTTCTAAAGTTATTGATAAAAAGAAGGATACGGAAACATGGTTAATAAAGACCTCGAAAATAAAATAAAACAGCTTAAGGATTTCATTGACCTCTGGGCTATCTTTTACGGTATTTACAAAAAGGCCTCTGAAAAAGACAGTTTCAGCGATGAGGAAGAAAGAGACTTTCTTGAACTGAAAAGCGGTTTGGCCAGAAAGTATCAGGCTCTGATGGATACGCTGGGGATCAAGCCCACTGCCGAGGATAGGACTTTTGACGTTATCTCCCAGGTAATGAGTCTTAAAAGTGTTAGTAATCTGTCCCCTTTACAGGCGGAGAAGCTGGAAAACGATTGGCACAATTCTTATATTACCCTGAATAAAATACTTGGTTCTTTGGAGAATAAGCGGGAAGAACTTGGCCGGGTAAGTGCTTTTGGCGAGTTTATGAAAAAACTGTTTGGCAACCCGTTTTTCGCGTTGTTGCTGATAATTATGTTGATTTACTTTATTTATTACATAATGACGATAATAAAGTAGATTACTACTCTTCTTCGGCTTTGAAAGGAGGATTTGGGAAATGACAAAAAAAGATATAGTGCTTAAGATTTCCAATGAAACAAAGATGAAACAGCAGGATGTCAAAAAGGTGGTTCAGAAGACATTAGATTCTATTGTGGAAAGTCTTACCAACGGGCAGACGGTGGAATTGCGAAATTTCGGGATTTTTAAGGTCAAATCGAGAAGAGGACGCACCGGAAGAAACCCGCGCACCGGACAAGTTGTACCTGTTCCTCCGAAAAAAGTCGTGGTTTTTAAACCTGGACTTGAAATGAAAAAACTGGTTAAGTAGTTGTTCAGCAATAAATTCCGAATTTTAAACTAAAAGAAAACCCCAAGATGATTGGGGTTTTCTCTTGAGATGAGTTATGGAAAAAATAAAATCGCTAAAAGGTGTAAATGATATCCTGCCGGAAGAGGCATCAATGTGGAGTTATATTACCGGCATCGCGCGAAGCAGTTTCAGTTACTGGGGGTATGAAGAGATAATCCTTCCCATAATCGAAGAGAGCCGTTTATTCGTGAGGGGTATCGGAGAACAGACTGATATCGTTGAAAAAGAATTATACGCTTTTACGGATAAGGGCGGCCGGAATATCTCTCTGCGTCCAGAGGCGACAGCTTCAACAGTCAGGGCGTATCTGGAGCATAGTTTCGATCAAAAAGGGGTTCCGGCTAGATTCTTTTACTGTGGCCCGATGTTTCGGGGAGAAAAGCCCCAGTCCGGGAGAAATCGTCAGTTTTATCAGTTCGGGGTCGAGGTTTTGGGAGCGGATAGTCCCCTGCATGACGTTGAGGTGATTATTCCGGCCTGGAACTTTCTTAATAAACTTGGCTTAAAGAAAACCGAATTGATAATTAACAGCGTAGGTTGCGCCGGTGATAAGGAAAACTACTCAAGGCTGTTGCTCGACTATGTTCAGGAGTATGGCGATGGCTTATGTAAAAACTGCCAGGAGAGGGCTAAACGCAATGTGCTCAGGATCCTGGATTGTAAAAATCCTGCCTGCCGGGAGGTTTTGAGAAGAGCTCCTCGAATAATCGATAATCTCTGTGCTGAATGCACCCGTCACTTTTCACTGGTACAAACTACTTTAGAAGACGCCGAGGTCGGATTTAAGGTTGATCCATATCTCGTCCGGGGCCTGGATTATTACACCCGGACAGTATTTGAGATACATCATTCCGGACTTGGCGCTCAAAGCGCGATCTGTGCCGGAGGGCGCTATGATAATCTGATCGCTGAATTGGGCGGGAGATCGGAGGGGGCTGCTGGATTTGCCTTTGGCATGGAAAGGACTTTGCTGGCAGTAAGAGCGGAAGATATTGATCTTCCGGTTAATCATCCTCCCCGCGTTTACGCGATAGCGCTGGGGGAGTCTGCCCGGTTAAGGCTGTTCTCGATAAGCCGCCGGCTTCGTCAGGAGGGCGTTTCGGTCGTGATGAATTACGAGGATAAGTCGCTTAAGGCTCAGATGCGCCAGGCGGACAAGCAGCATAGTCCATATGTCCTGTTGCTCGGACAGGAGGAACTTGATCGGGAAGAGATCGTTTTAAGGGATATGACTACTGCCGAACAGACGTCCATTCGTCTGGAAACCGTGGTCAAAGATATTAAGGCTAAGGTTTTGGCATGAACGAACTGGCCCTTTATGCTCAGCTTCCGGAACGTTCGCGCGGGCGTCGGTTTCCGGAGAAAGAACATGCTTACCGTTCCGTATTTCAGCGGGACCGGGACCGGATAATCTATTCTTCGGCTTTTCGCCGGCTCCAGTATAAGACCCAGGTCTTTGTGAATCACGAAGGAGACCAGTATCGTACCCGGCTGACTCATACTCTGGAAGTCGTTCAGATCTCCCGGACTATTGCCAAGGCCTTGAAGCTTAATGAGGAACTCGTGGAAGCGATTGCCCTGGCCCATGACCTTGGACATACCCCTTTCGGTCATGCCGGAGAGTACGCCTTGCGGGAGCTTATGAAGGAACACGGTGGATTTGAGCATAATCTGCATGGTCTGAGGGTGGTAGATTATCTGGAAGAACGGTATCCTGATTTCCCCGGATTGAATCTTACCTGGGAGGTCCGGGAAGGGATAATAAGGCATTGTACTTATTTCGATTGTCCTCAGGACGTGCCGGAATTTTCTAAAAGTGCCTCGCCCAGTCTGGAGGCACAGGTGGTTGAGATGGCAGATCTGATCGCGTATAACAATCATGATTTGGATGATGGAATTCTCAGCGGACTGTTGCGTTGGGAGCAACTTGAGGAAATCGAGTTATGGAACCAGGCCCGCTTAATAGTTGAGCAGGAGCATCCTGACCTTAAAGGAGACGTTAGGGTACATCAAATAATTCGCTGCCTGATAAATCTGCAGGTTTCCGACTTGATCCGGAGCTCCAGCGCGAGGATTAGTGAATTAAAGATAGAATCAGCGGATGATGTTCGGGATCTGAAGGCCAGGGCAATCGGGTTAAGCGATGAGCTTTCTGGTAATCTTAAACAGTTGAGCGGGTTTTTGCTTAAAAATCTTTATCGTCACTTTAAAGTAGTCAGGATGACCGATAAGGCCCAGCGTTTTTTAAAAGAACTGTTTGAGGTCTACCTGAAAACCCCGGAACAGCTGCCTTATTCCACCCAGAAACGGTTGAAATCGGATTGCCTGCATCGGGTAATCTGTGACTACGTAGCAGGGATGACTGACCGGTATGCCCTGGATGAGTACAAGAAACTTTTCCATCCATGGGAAAAAGTCTAAAAATAAAGGGTAATTGATTCTTGACAAAATATTTAAGTAACTTATAATTATTGCAGTAGATTTAAGTTAATAAAAGAAATTTTTAAATAAA
>JAGYOO010000175.1 GCA_018399295.1 Candidatus Omnitrophota bacterium
TCAATTCGACAGCAGAATTTCGTCCCGACAGGGATGATTACCGCCGCGGCCGCGACCGGTCCGGCAAGCGGTCCGCGGCCGGCCTCGTCAATTCCGGCAATCGACCGGACGCCCCGTTCGAATAAGGAATTCTCCAGAGTCCACACCGGTTAAACGTTCAGTTCTTTTTTTCTTTGATCTTTGTCGCTTTTTTCCCAATCCGGTCTCTCAGGTAATAAAGTTTCGCCCGCCGGACTTTACCTCTTTTTACCACTTCCAGGGAATCAAGTAGCGGCGAATTTAGCGGAAAGGTTCTTTCCACTCCTTCCCCATAAGATATTCGGCGCACGGTAAAAGTCTCCCCAACACCGTTGCCGCGTCTGCCAATTACCACCCCTTCAAAAGTCTGGATCCTGAACTTGTCCGCGGATTCAATGATCTTTACGTTCACCTTGACCGTATCTCCTGGTGCGAAAACTACCTCCACCGGCTTCTGTTCCGGTGTTGAGCTTTTTTTCTTAGCCACTGTTCTTCCTCCTTAATCTCTGGTTTCCCTTAACAGGTCCGGCCGGCGTTTACGAGTCCGCTGGAGCGCCTGCCGGCTGCGCCACTGTTCTATTTGTTTATGATCTCCGGACAACAACACCTCCGGAACCTTTTGCCCGCGAAACTCCTCCGGCCGGGTGTATTGCGGATATTCCAACAGGTCTTCGTTAAACGACTCGTCGTGCAGAGAAACCTCTTCACCCAGCACTCCGGGAATCAGCCGGACAACTGCGTCAATAAAAGCCATGGCCGGAATTTCCCCGCCGGTCATGATAAAATCACCGATCGAGATCTCCGAATCAGCCAAAGATCTTATTCTCTCGTCAAATCCTTCGTAGTGTCCGCAGATCAGCAGGATATGACTACATTCCACATAATCCCGCGCTATATTCTGAGTCAACTTATTTCCCTGCGGGGTCAGCAGAACCACATGGGTAGATTCTTCCAGCAATTCATCACAGGCCTCAAATACAGGCTCTGGCTTCAATACCATACCCGGACCGCCGCCGTAAGGCTTATCATCTACGGTGCGGCGTTTATCATGCGTCCAGTCCCGCAGGTTACGCACGTTAACAGTCAGCCGGCCCTTTTCCTGGGCCCGTCGGATCATTGATTCATTCAGCACTCCCGGAAACATCCCGGGAAAAAGCGTCAGCACATCAATCCGCATTGATCTGAAAACTCTTCCGCAGTTTTTGCAGCCTCTGGAGAGCCGCTTCCCCTTTTCCGGTATCCGGGAAATATTTTGCCACCCGCCCATAGAAATCCACGGCCAGGCCGAGGTCTTCAACCTGTTCGGCTGTTTCGGCCGCGTGAAACCATTGATTCAACAAAAAGCGTTCTTCGGAATTCAAGGCGCCCTCCGGCATACGGGAATCGACCGGACGAACCGAACGGTTCGCCGTACCGCAACCGGTTAAAACAAGCGCGATGAGCACGACCAGAACTTTTCGCAATTTACTTGCTCCTGGTCTTCTGCTTGGGCTTTACGGAAACATTCTTGCTTTTCAGAATGCTCTGCACCGTGGGACTCGGTCTTGCGCCTACGCCCAGCCAGTAAGTTGCCCGTTCTGCGTCCACCTCGACCAATGCCGGCTGTTTCGAAGGATCATAATATCCAATCTCTTCGATAAACCGTCCGTCACGCGGCATCCGCTGATCAATCACCACAATTTTATGATGAGGTTTGCGTTTTGATCCCATTCTTGTCAATCGTATAACAACTGCCACCGTTTCACCTCCTGGTTTTACTCTTTAACCCGCTTTATTCTGGCGCCGACTTTAGCCAGCTTTTCTTCTATTTTTTCATAACCCCGGTCAAGATGGTACACACGCGAAACTTCTGTTTTTCCCCGGGCAACCAGTCCGGCCAGGATCAGCGCCGCCGACGCGCGCAGATCCGATGCCATCACCGGAGCGCCGCTCATTCTTTTCTGACCTTTAATAATGGCGCTGGCGCCCTCGAGAAAAACATCGGCTCCCATCCGGTTCAACTCACTGACATGCATGTACCGGTCCGGAAATATCTTTTCGGTTATTACACTGATCCCGTCACTGACACAAAGCAGGGCCATAATCTGTGCCTGCATATCCGTAGGAAATCCGGGATAAGGCAATGTCGTTATATCAGTTGATCTGAGCCCGCGGCTGCCTCTTTTTACCCGGATATCACCATTAGGCAAAAATGCGATCTTAATCCCGATTGATGACAACTTATCGAAAAGCGCGGAAAGATGTTCGCGCCGGGCCTTCCGAATAACCAGATCCCCTCCGGTTATAGCCGCCGCCAGAATATGCGTGCCTGCCTCGATCCGGTCGGGGATAACACTGTGAGAAGCTCCGCCCAGCCGCCGAACTCCTTCAATCCATACTGCCGGAGTCCCCTGACCGGTAATCCGGGCACCCATCTTATTCAAAAAATCCGCCAAATCGGCGACCTCCGGTTCACAGGCCGCGTTCTCAATAAGCGTCCGCCCCTTAGCCAGAGCCGCGCACATCATTACATTTGCGGTAGCCAGAACTGAAGAACCATAAGCTCCGCCAAGATAAATATCACTTCCCCGCAGGGTTTTTCCTTCAGCAATTATATATCCATGCTCGATCTTTATCCGCGCACCCAGCGCCCTTAACCCTTTCAGGTGGAGATCAACCGGACGCTGACCGATTATGCAGCCGCCGGGCATGGAAACCCGTGCCTGTTTTAATCGGGCCAGCAGCGGTCCCAGCAGACAGATCGAGGCGCGCATGGTGCTGACAAACTTATAATCAGCCACGTGCTGACGCAAATACTTCGGCTCGACCTTAAGCCGGCCAGCCTCAAATGAAGTCTTTACGCCTAAAGACTTCAAAATTTTGATCATTGTCAAAACATCCCGTAAAGCAGGGACGTTTTTGATAATACAGGGCTCGTCCGTTAAGAGCGTCGCCGCGATTATCGGCAAAGCGGCATTTTTCGCTCCGCTTACCGACACCTCTCCTACCAGCGGGACGTTTCCTTCTATTACTATTTTATCCATTTCGTATGGCGGTTAAAACCCGAGGGATATCGTTCAGATCAGGATGGCTTTCAATCAAGCCGAACTTATCTGTTTTTCGAATCAGGCATTCCACTTCAGGAAACTGGGCATCTCCCAGCTCAAGTGCCAGCAGGCCACCCGGCAAAAGAACATTTCCGGCTTCGTCGACTATCCTTCGGTAGTAATCCAGTCCGTCTTCTCCTCCGTGCCAGGCCCGTTCCGGTTCCTGAAATAATTCGGAGGAAACACAATCCCGGTCGGAAAGACTTAAATAAGGCGGATTAACCACCAGCACGTCAAATAATTTTTTTTCTAAGATCGCAGAAAACAAATCACCGCCGGCGAATAGGATCTGTTTCTCTACCCCGTGCCGGCGGGCGTTTTCCCTTGCGCTCAGCAGCGCCTTTTGACAAATGTCGATTGCTAATATTTTACAGTCCGGAGAATGCTTTGTCAATGAAACAGCTATATTTCCGCTTCCCACGCAGAGTTCCAGGATTTCAACTGAAGGCTTATTCTGCCGGCTTAATTTTATTTTTTCCAAAACAATCTCGACCAGGACTTCCGTCTCCGGCCGGGGGATAAACACCCCTCGCGGAGTTTCAAAACAAAGCCCGTAAAACCATGTCCGGCCGGTAAGATACTGTAGCGGAATTCCTTTAACCCTTTCCGCGGCCTGCTGTTCCAGCTTAGACCGGATATCCGGCCCTACTGATTTTCCCGGTTGAAGATATATCTCCAGCGG
>JAGYOO010000176.1 GCA_018399295.1 Candidatus Omnitrophota bacterium
CTGCAGCCTTAAGGTAAGCGGCTGCGCCGACCGGATAAATCTTAATGTTCCGCTCTTTTTCGTTGATCACCGGAATGACTTTCGAAATCTTCTGATTGGTCTGGGGCTTTCTTCAACGAATGCCCAGAATCTGATCATAGAGCGGGCCTTCCTTCCGGGGGGTAAATTTACCATTCCCGCTGATATTAAGCAGGCACCTGGAATCGGGGCGGCTACTTACGCAGGTTTGAAGGATTATATTACCGTTAATGGAGCTTTAGACAGCGGCCCCGGACATACGGGGAAGAGCTTTGTTAATGTGAACACCGCGCCGCGTCAGGTTTTGATCGCGGTGCTTTCATCCATGATGAGCGGGGACGCGGCTGCCTTTGCCGATGCTCTTATCACCCGACGCCGGAATGATCCCTTTGACGGGATGGATCCTGGCGGGGCTGTTGGAGCTGATTTCGCCTGCGCCCGCACGGAATTCGAGAGCTTTGTCCGGACTCAGCTGTCCGATCCGGACCGGACTGCGGTTATCGAGCAGACCGATCCGAATCTGGCTGATCCGGCAACCGGACCGGATCATACGACTTCAACCTTTTTTTGTTTTGATTCCGGCGGACGTTATGAGATCGAGGCGCTGGGGATTTACCGCGGAGCAAAGAAAAAACTGAAATTGACTGTGGCCCTGTACAAAAAGATCAATCATACGACTAAAGACGAATTTGCCGCCTGCGGCCCGGCCACGGCCCGGGTAACCTGGAAAAATTCCTGTCCGCTGAATTACAATTCTCTGGAGACAGCGGTTTACGATCCGACGACCGCGATGACTATTCCTGATTCAGTAAAAAACGGTTTTTGGGATGATTTTGAAGAGGATTATGATACAAGCGGAACAATGGCCGGTGACTGGGTCGCGGAACGGGAACATTTCGAAATAAATAAGAGCGGCAACGGCATGCTCCGGACCTGGCCGCTTTACGGTTTCGGCAGTGCAAGTGACTTTTTTCCCAGCATCAAGCTTGCCGGGCCCCGCTGGCTGTTTGGTTCATGCTCGATTCGGGCCAGGGTTATGGACGAGACCAGTCTGGCCAAAAGTACGTCCCGCCCGAATCTTCCCAACCCGGCTGTTCCACTTGAAGTGGAGTGGCAGGATACTGTAATTAAAAAACTTGCAGAATGCTATCCCACGGCCGCGAACTGTCCGGACGTTGCGAGCGGACTGCGAACTCCTGATGAAGTATATAACCTCCGGGCCAGCGACGATGCCCACCAGATATTTCTTAATACTGGTGTCCTATCCATCGGTACGACTAATGTCTCCTGCAGTTATCCTCAGGTTAATGATCTCTACAGCAATAGTATCCCGCTCTATGGGGTCTGGGTGGATTATACCGGAAACGGAACTTATACTTTTTTTGCCCCTCTTCCGGAGATCAAACCCTACGCGGTTATAAGTCAGCCGCAATTTTCTGTTTTCTTAAATGATTTTTTCTGGCCCGGACATCCTGCGTCATTCGGCACCAAGAATTTTCTGTTAAATGCTTATGTGCCGGTCCGCTCGTTTTATCTTCGGGTTGAGAAGCTGCCTTTTTATGCTTCTCAGGCAGTGATGTATAATCACATTCAGACTCGTTCTACGTCAACTTTTTCTGAAGCCCTCAAGGATATGGGGGATACCTTTGTGCGGCTGGGAGGGATGGGTAATCTTCCGGACATGGATAACCTGCGGGTAATCGCGGAGCAGGGGGCCTATACCTCTCAATCCCTGGCCCCTGCTGGTGCCTTTGAATGGGGATGCATCAGTCTGGGAACGGAATTCCCGGTTAACAGTACTCCGGCTGATGAACCCCTGTCCATAACCACGAATTTTATTGAGGACGTTTCCGTCGCGCCCGGCTGCTTTGACTACCCGCCGGCCGGGGCTTTACCCGCCTCAGGCGGGCCGATAAACGGTACCGGTCCGTTAACTTACCGGGTTTATTTTATAACGGATCGCACGGTTTTTATGGGCGATAAACCGTTTAAGGATACCGCGGTCTTGGAGGATGTCACTGTCACCTGGCTTCCCCGGACCGAGGTCCTCTCCCAAAACAGCGGTTATTAAAGAGAAGGAGGAGAGATTTGCGCGATAAAAGACGGTTTGAACGTTTAGGCAAAAATCTGCCGGTACGGCATCGGACCGATGGCTCAGGTGAGATTCACGGTTCCGAGGCAATGGACATCTCCACCGGAGGCCTGCGGTTAAAGACAAAGGAACAGATGAGCCCCGGCCGGACCGTGAATCTGGAGGTCAGCTTCGCGGAAGTCGAAGGCCCCTACTTTGCCATCGGCGAGGTTGTCTGGAGCTCCCCGGCTCCGGGCGGAGGTTTCGAAACCGGAATCCGCTTCCTCCGCATAGTAACCCGCGACCAGCTGTCGGAATTTTAGCGCGGCGCGCTGGCGCGCTCCGCGGCTATGTGCTATGTGCTTTGTGGACGTTCACTACGTTCACTTGTGGCTGCGCGAAGCGCGACTAAGATGCTAAGATGCTCGCCCTGAGCGAAGTCGAAGGGCGGCGAGCGCCAGCGAGCTAAGCTTCTCTTTTATTTTCCCTTCGCGTATGATAAAATAATTTCCTGTTATGAAACAATACTGGAACAAGACTAAGGTTATCTGCACTATCGGGCCGGCCTGCTCTGACGAGAAGACTCTGACCGCGCTTATCCAGTCGGGTATGGATGTGGCCAGGTTTAACTTTTCGCATGGCCGTCCGGAAGACCATGTCCGCCTGATGCGCCGGGTCCGGGCCTTGGGGGATAAATTTAAGTCTCCGGTCGCCCTGATGCAGGACCTGCCTGGTCCTAAGATCCGTATTGGTCCGTTAAGCCGGGAATCTATCGAGTTGGATGATGGACAGCAGTTCACCTTGACCAAAAAGCCGATGCTCGGCAACGAGTCCATGGTCAGCGTCAACAATGCCGAATTTATCAATGCCTTGAAGAAAGGCAGTAATGTTTATCTCAACGACGGACTGGTAAAGATTGTAGTCCGGAGAAAGACGCGGGACGCGGTCATTTGCGAGGTGATCACCGGCGGCCGGATCTATCCGAAAAAAGGGGTAAGCTGTCCGGACAGATGCGTTGAGCTGAATCCGGTAACCCGGAATGATCTTAAATTCCTCGATTACGGAATCAAGGCGGGTGTCGACTTTGTCGCCGTTTCGTTCGTTCAGAGGGCCGAAGATATCCTGAAGGTCAAACAGCGGCTCAAAAAAAAGAAGTATGCCGCTTTTATTGTCGCCAAGATCGAGCGTAAGATTGCCGTTGAAAATCTGGATGGGATTATTGAGGCTAGCGACGGTATTATGGTAGCGCGGGGGGACCTGGGCATCGAGGCAAGTCTGGAAAGCGTACCGTTCCTGCAAAAGGAGATTATTCGTAAGTGCAATCAGGCCGGACGCCCGGTAATAACCGCCACTCAGATGCTTGAATCGATGGTGGAGAATCCTCAGCCCACCCGGGCCGAAGTAACCGATGTGGCCAACGCGATTTTCGACGGGACTGACGCAGTAATGCTTTCCGAAGAGACGGCGATAGGCAGGTTTCCGGTAAAGACCCTTCAGGTAATGCTCAGGATCGCGGGGAATGCCGAAGACCGTTTTCGGGATTTTTTCAAACAGCCGGCGCGGGCGGAAGATGAAAAGGATATTGTCAGTCAGTTCAGTGAGGCCGCGGTAAGTGTGGCGGACAATACCGGCGCCCGGGCGATTGTTGTGCCGACTCGGAATGACGGCTCGGTATCCGCTCTAAGCCGG
>JAGYOO010000177.1 GCA_018399295.1 Candidatus Omnitrophota bacterium
GAAATAGAGTGTGTTGGATGTGAAGTAAAATGTGAATGGATTTAGCGTTGTTTTTGGTTTTGAGAGAGGGGGAAAAGATTTTTCTTACGACAGTTGTGATGTTTAAGGAATTTTCCTAAAACATAGGTCGCCGGTTTCAGTATGCGGCGGGGGTTTATTAATAAAATGGAGGCAGGAAAAAGTAAAAACTTGCACTTTCAAAATATTAGTGGTAAAATTAACTGTAAGCAGTTAATTTTAGGGGATTTAAACTGCATAAATCTTCCATTCTCACTGTCCAGCAGAAAAACTCCACCTCATTGTAAGATCAAATAGATAAGAAGTTTACGCAATTATGATTAACTATGCAGCGAGCAGGCTTACAGCGAAAAATCAAATCTGACCCTGTGTTGGGGGCCTGAGCATGTCGAAGGTAAACATTAATGCAGTGTCCCAGATTTGGGACAGTAGTTTTATAGGAATAATTCGCTTTTATATTTATGCTGTACTATTTAGTACAGTTTAAGCTATTAATAGTAACTAAAACAGCACGCCCAACTTCCCCTCTCTTAATATAGCCAGTGGAGTTTTCCCCCCGGCAAGCAGCAAAAAAAGAGGCCGGATTGAACCGGCCCCTTTTTTTTTAATATTAGCTGTTAATTACTTACGTTTCCCAGTGAGTCGTCGGCGTTCTTTTGATATGAGATAAACTGCTTTCCTATTTTTCTGTAGCTTGCCGGCAACAGATACCATCTCCAGGATGTCATTATTGGTCTTATCGGGCCTGTTAAGATGTCTAACGATAAGATATACCAGAACAAGCGGTCCGGTAACTCCTGCAATAAGTGCTATAACAGGGATTCTTGAAGTTCTTGGTGGGGGCTGATGCGGCAGGGGTCTGTTCTCATTGATGAGTTGAATACTTTGCGGATGAGAGGAAGACGCAGGTGACGAAGAAGACGCAGCAGACGAAGAACTCTTGCCAAAGGCTGATACTCCCGGAAGAGCCTCAGCGATCATTCCCAAGAAAACCAGGCCGAGCACGAAAATAACTAACGTTGCGATGCAGGACTTTATGATTTCTGTGAGGTCCATTGGCCCCTCCATTTTTCCCTGAAGTTAAAATAAACCCTGCGAAGAAAGCCACGCAGTCTCAAGCTAATAATATTTGCCAGATAGCTTGCGCGAGCGCTTTCTCGAAGAAGTGAATACCCGGATATAATGCCGGCTATCAGTGCTGCGGCCGTTATAATAACTTCTAAAACTCCCAGCCAGGCCATTATTAACAGGAGCAGTGAGAACGCCAGAACGGTTATTTTTTGCTGTGTATATTTCATGTGTGATTATCTCCCCCTTTTATTAGATGAAAGTTTAATAAGATCTTCCAGGGCTTTTCGCCGGTGTTTTTCGCGCAATAAAAGTGCAATAAACAGGGCCGCTATAAACACGCAGCTATAAGCTATCGCATGCGTTACTGAAAGATCATCCTGGAGGTTTTTCACATCCTGCTCCAGGCTTCTTGATCTGCTCTGTTCTTTTTCGATCTCACGTTCCAGAATTATAGCTGTGCGGTCGGGTTTTTGCTCCTGTTTAATGCTGTTATCTTCCGGCGGCTTCTGCGCGTCTTCCTGAGCGTCTTCCTGGAAGCATCCCGTTGCAAATAAGAATAAAATAATGATAAATACATTAAGTCTAAAAACTTGTTTCATAAGCTGTTACCTCCAGTCGCATAAAAAGTAATCTAAAGTAATCTAAGTAAAAGACCTCTCCCCTGTAATTTGGAGTGCAGAGGAGAGGTTCAGGGCTTGAGCGCACGGTTTATTTCTTACTTCCTGGGCTTCCAGAACTCCCATCCGTTCGATACGCCTTTGGAACCCAGGTTGTTATCCTCACGCTGCCTCTTGGTGGCCAGGTTCATTGCGCCCGACATCGAGGATTTTACCTTACCGGCGGCAGGCCCCGAGAGTATCTTCACGGCCTTGCCGGACTTGTACTTCACGGCAGGCACTACCTCGGCCTCATAGCGGGTGCCCTCGTAGTCGGCTTCGAGTATAGTTCCCACCTCGGGCCACGTGTGCTTTACCCTCCGGCGCTTGCGGTTTTTAGGTTTTTTCTGCTCAGATCCGGAATTAAACATGGTACCGGAGCCGGTTTCCTGAGAACTCTCTTCTTGAGAACTGGTTTCTTGAGAACTCACTTCTTGAGAACTCTCTTCTTGAGAACTGGCTTCTTGAGAACTCTCTTCTTGAGAGCTCACCTCTTGAGTATTCTCTTCGATCCAGGCGAGGTCCTGCTGTGTCAGTCTTGAAGCCGCCTGAGCGAGCTCCATTTCCTGCGTATCGGTGCTCATGTGTTTTTCTCCTCTATTTTGAGTTTTTTAATTTTATATTTTAGCTGCGAAAATTTCATTCACGTTCCGGCCTGGGCCCCGCGCCGCCTTTCTGTCAGCACGCTGCAAAGGCTGCGCGCAAACGTCGTCGGCAGCTCGTTGAGTTTCTTTATCACAGCATGGGAGGGGAAAATCTCTTTTACGCTGCGCTCCATGATGCCGATGCCCACGGTTTCGATACCGGCCCGGGTAAGCTTATCGACCGAATCCTGGGCGTGGCGCATGGTGGTGCTCTCGTCCCACGCTCCCGTGACCGGCTCTCCGTCGGTAAGACAAAACAGCACTTTGCGCTGCTCGGGCCTTCGCGCGAGTCTTTTGCCTGCAAACAGCAGACTTTCGCCCAGCGGGGTCAGGCTCTGAGGCCTGATCTGGCCCATGCGGGATGCACCGAGGCTCCAGGGCTCATCGAAGCTCTTAAATACGGCATGATAGAGCGGAATAACGCGGCTATACTGTTTACTCAGCTCCTTCTCGGACATACCTGTTTCCTGGGAGACTTCATAGCGAAGGTCCCTTTTGGTAGTCGAGAACCCGATGATTTCGGTTGGGAAACTCAGCCGCGAGAGGGTCTCTCCGAATATGAGCCCCATTTTTTGGCAAAGTTTTATGCGCGGCCCCTGCATGGAGGCCGACAGGTCCAGAAGCAGCGCGCAGGCCGTGGGGCCGTCGTCGCGCCGGGTGTGAGTTCTGAATATTCGCGGTGAATACTCTGTAAAGAGCTTATGGAGAGAGCCGGGATCGAGCATGCCTCGGCTCTGCCCGCGCCGCCAGTTTTTCTCCGAGCGCCCCCGAAGGGTATGCACGAGTCGCCGCATAAGCCCAGCGACCTGGGGACGGTGCTCTCCGAGTTGTTTCCTCCACTCAGGGCCTGATGCATCGGGTATATCTATTACATCGTGCTCGGTGGTATATACCCGGTAGGATTGGCTACCGCTTTGAGGAGGCTCGGCGGCCTTCTCTATGCGGCTTTTGAGCTGGCCCATAGGCGATGCGTCTTCGCCAGGCTCAGGATCGGTATCCAGATTAAAGGAGGTTATAATATCGTTTCCCGGCTCCTTGTCTTCATCGACCGATTCACCGGATGACTCTCCGCCGGTCTGCCCGTCGCCGTTCTTATCTTCTTGGGGATCAGCGGAATCGCTCTCACCTTCTTTCTGATCCTGCGCTGCCTCTTTGTCCTGCTCTTCTTCGGAGTCAGCGTCCTGCACCGCTTCGCTTTCTTCAGGACCGGCTTCTTGATTTTGCTCGCCTTCTTCCTGCTGACCTTCGGCGCTTTCGCTTTCCGCGGTTTCTTCTTCTTCTTTTTCTTCTTCTTCACCGGCGCTGCCGGGTTGACTTTCATCCTGGTGATCTTCGTCACTATCACCCTCTTGGGGTTTGCTTTGCCCTG
>JAGYOO010000178.1 GCA_018399295.1 Candidatus Omnitrophota bacterium
ACTTTCTTTAACGCAAAGAAAGTCAGCAAAGAAAGCAGGCGCACGGAGTGCTCGGAGCGAACGTTTCGGTTATTTCCTGAAAGACCCCCAGCCCCTAAAAGGGGATCTCAGGTGAGCACTTCACGGAAAAACCAAACCGTAAGACTGCTCCTGCGCTTCCTAAGGCGCCACGGGATGTATAAATATTCAGGCTCGGTGCTCTCTGTGTACTCTGTGGTTTAAGCTTTTCATTTTCTGTCTTCTGCCTTCCGTCATCCGACTTCAGTCTTCTAGCCTTAAGTATAGGTCTTTCTTCTCTGTCTTCTGTTTTTCATACTACGCTAAGCGCGTACTCTCAAGTGAGCCCTTCGGCTCTGCTCAGGACAAGCAAAGAGAACGTCCACATAGCACATAGCCCATAGCTCATAGCGACGCTTCAGCGCCTTATCCTCTGTTTTTCTAAGATGCTAAGATACTGCGAGCAAAGCAAGCATTTCACACTCCTACCTTCTCTCTCTGCCGCACCTGCTCTTTTTTAAGCGGTTTAAAACATAAAAACCAGTCTTCGCACCTCAGTCCCTGGGCCGCGGCCGAATCAACCCGCTCCTGAACCTTATCCGCGCTGATTGGGGTGGGAACGATGACATCTTCGCCCGGCTGCCAGTCTGCCGGAGTCGCGACTTTATTCGCATCCGTGGTCTGCATGGCGACAAGCAGTCTCCTTATCTCCTGAAAATTGCGGCCGTTGGATAACGGATAATAAAGCAAAGCGCGGATGCGAGACTGGGGATCGACAAAAAATACGGCCCGCACCGCCTGGGTGTCGCTGGCTGAAGGCTGAAGCATTCCGTATCTGCGGGACACCTCCATCTTCAGGTCGGCGATTACCGGAAACTGGATGTCCACGTTTTCCAGATCCCGGAACTTTATCTTCTCTTTTATCGTGCGCAGCCAGGCGATATGGCTGAACGTACTATCGATGGACAGGCCGACCAGCTTGCAGTTAAGCTGTTCGAACTCTTTATGCATCGAGGCAAAGGCAATGAACTCCGTGGTGCAGACCGGAGTAAAGTCCGCCGGGTGGCTGAACAGGATGACCCACTTGCCTTTATAATCTCCGGGGAAATTCATTTTCCCCTGCGTTGTCTGCGCCTCAAACGCCGGCGCCTCTTCTCCGATAACAGGAATGTGAAAATTTTCGGTTGCTTGCATGACGGCTCCTTTCGGTAAAGGTTCAGGCTGAAAACCGCCTGATTATACCCTGCTCCCGGGAGCCCGGGGAAGTGTCTTATTCCACTTTTTTCATGCCTGAAGGATGGGGGGTTTTGATTACCAGGAACGAGGCCGGAGAAATTCCCGGGTTACGGATAATCATCCGGGTTTTATAGGCTACCGGGACAAGATCCCCCTTTACCGCCAGAATCTCTCTTTCTCCCAATTTTATTTTTACTTCCCCTTCAATCAGAAACAAACGCACATTGGAATTTGCCTCGTGTTCCGGCACAATCTGACCCGGCATCAATGCCATCTGCATCATCAGCATATGGTCTTCGTCTACCAGCTTTCTTCTCCCCGGACCGGGCTGCTGATAAGGAACATCTTTCAGCACATTCATTTTCAACCCTCATTATCATTTGCGCGACTGAACATTATGATATTATTACTATTCTACACCGCCAATTGAGCAAAATGCGAACCCGCAGCTTCTCAAACTTTATCCATTTACCTGTTAGTAAAAAATCAGGCCCCGGATTCCGATACCGATAAGGACAAGACCGGCCGCTGCCTCCGCCTTTTGTTCGAACGCGCTTCCCAGTCTCGTGCCAAGAAAGAATCCGGCCGCCGAAAGTATGCTGGTCACGATCCCGGTAATGACCGCCGGACCGGCAATAGCGATGTTCAGCATCGAAAAACTCAGCCCCACGGCCAACGCGTCAACACTGGTAGCCAGAGACAGCATCATCAGCAGCGGAAAAGTAATCCTTTTTCTCTTTTCCCATTCCTCCAGTTTGCGTGACTCGTAGATCATCTTCACTCCAATACCAGTCAGAAGAAAAAAAGCGATCCAGTGATCAACCCCGGAGACAAACTTGAGAATCGACCGGCCACCCACCCATCCAATAATCGGCATCAGCATCTGGAACAAGCCAAAGCTTACCCCGAACATCAACGCATGACCCAGCCGGTTCCGCTTTATAACGATTCCGTTGGACACTGAAACCGCGAAGGCGTCCATAGCCAACGCCGCGGCGATAAACAGGATCTGATAAAAACTCATCTGACCTCCGTCTGAAAAACCCGGTAAACACTGTAATCACCGGTTTGAAACTCTAAGATAAAATTAATCCCCTGCCACTGCTGGATATCCCGGTCCTTTTCCAATTCCAGAACTTTACCCAATTCTCCCAGCGGCGAATAGACCAGAAGCGTAATCCTGTCGCGGCTTAACACCTTAAAAAACTTCTCGCGGTCCGCGACCCATTCTCCATTCCGCGGCACCTGATAAGGCATTTGAGAAAACATTGCCGGGCTTAGCCGACTGCGCCATTTCAGAGGCTCCCGGTATTTTTCATCACCGCAGTGTGTCACAACGATCCGATCCCCGACCTTGCAGTTGGCATTAAGATAAGCAGCGGTCTGGATAATGAATTCCGGGATTCGGGTCGGCTCCTGTTCCAGTCCAACGGCAAGCGGCGGGATCATCGTCCATAGCAGGGCCAGAACGGTCCAGGCCGGCAGTCTGTTCCCGGTCATTTGAATCAGCCGCAGCCCGGCGTAAACGGCAAACGGGATAAGCAACAGGCCAAGCGTGATTCCATAGCGGGGCTGAACATACAGAGCTTCGGCAAGTGTCGCGGCCATGAACAGCGCCGCCAGCAGACAGAAACCGAGAGCAAGTAATAGTTTTTCCTTTTCCCGCTTTAATAATGCAAGAACCAACCCCACTGCGCCGAACAAGGCCACCATCGGTCCCAGACCGGCGATCAACGATCGCGGCCAGAATAAAGCTTTATATC
This sequence comes from Candidatus Omnitrophota bacterium, assembly GCA_018399295.1. Lineage (GTDB taxonomy): Bacteria > Omnitrophota > Gorgyraeia > B26-G9 > B26-G9 > M55B170. The sequence continues at coordinate 2,997 of JAGYOO010000178.1, forward strand.
CGGCATCAATGGCTGTGCCATTTCTCCGAATCCAGTCGTACTGGACCGGAACCGTGTTATTGTTGATCGTGATAAAGTGCAGGGCGTCACCGCTGCGGCAGTAATTAAACCCCATCCAGAGCAGGGGCAGGCCCAGCGACAGGACCACAAACCAGGCCAGCTGTTTCGGCCGCCGCAACAGCAGCACAGAAAGCGCCGGAATAAACAGGATCCCCTCATAACGGCAAAGCCCGGCCAGTCCGATCAGAACAGCAGATCCTACCAGCATTCCCGGTTCTTCTTCCTGAACATGCCGGACAAACAGCAGTAATCCGGAAACCAGCAAAAACTGAAAAAGCGTCTCCCCTGTTCCCAGGCAGCTGTAAATAATGTGGGTGGAATAAAGCGCGGCCCCCAAAGCTGAAAGCAGGCCGGCCGATTTTCCGAACAACCTCTTGACCAGAAAGTAGAACGGAAAGATGAGAAAAACCCCGAAGATAAGACTGATCAGCCGGGGCGCAAGCGGATGGTTCCACGCGGCCAGCCCCAAAGTCAGGATTGCCAGATGCGCCGGCGGATGGACCGGGGAATACCACTCTCCGGGGATAAGACCGTTTTCCAGAAAAAGCCGGGCCTGAATGGCGCGACCGGCGGCTACTCCATGGCAGTCTTCAGTATTCATCAGTACCAGCAGCCGCAGCCCAAGCGCCAAAATAAAGATGATAATAATAAAACTGTTTTTCCTTATAATCCCCATTTCCTTTATTCCCTT
>JAGYOO010000179.1 GCA_018399295.1 Candidatus Omnitrophota bacterium
CGCTGTAAGCGTGGCTCAGCCCGGAGAAGTCTTTCACCGCGCGGAAACATTCGATCGCCTTATCATATTCTTTCATTCCGCAATAGGCATAACCCAGCGCCGACTTGTCATTGGCCTGTTGCGCGTACGCCGCGGCAAGAGCGTAGTCCCGTTTACCCCTGAAGGCATGGCTCAGGCCGGAAAGATCATTAACCTGGGCAAAGCAGGAAACGGCATTGTCAAAATCGTTTTTTCCGCAAAGAGCATGGCCCATGGCCGAATAATCATTGGCCTTTACGGCTAAGGCAAAGGCTGTGTCAAAGTCGCGCTTACCGCAATACGCCAGGCTCATGCCGGACTCGTCTCCGTCCTGTTTAAACGCCGCCAGCGCCTTGTCGAACTCTCTTTTCCCGGCATAGGCATGCCCCAGAGCGGAGCGATCGTTCGCCTTAAGCGCGTATTCGATTGCCTTGTCATAATCCCGTCGGCCGCAATAAGCCGCGCTTAGTCCGGAATCATCGTTAGCCCGGGTAAAAAAACTTATCGCTCTGGTAAAATCTCTTTTTCCGCAGTAAGCGAATCCCATGGCCGAAAGATCATTGCCCTGACGGGCGTACTTAAGCGCGCTGTCGAAATCATTCTTTCCGGCAAAAGCGTGACTGAGACCGGAAAGGTCATTCGCCTGCTGAAAAAGCCCGATCGCCTTGTCGAACTCTTTCCTGCCGCAATAGGCATTGGCCAGAGCGGAAAGGTCGTTGGCCTTGCGCGCACAATCGATTGCCTTGTTAAAATCCCTCTTGCCGCTGTATGCCAGACTGAGACCCGAGAAATCCCTGGCTTTTTCAAAAAATCCGATCGCCTTATCGAACTCCCGTTTTCCGCAGTGCACCAGCCCCCGCACCTTGTCATCATTCACCTCGTCCGCGTTGCGCAGAGCAGCGGCATATTCCCTCCTGCCGCAGTGGACAAGCCCCTTGCCCGCCTTGTCATTCGCCCGTTCAAAATAAGCCAGCGCCTTGTCGAACTCTTTTTTTCCGGCATAGGCATGTCCCATGGCAGAGAGATCGTTGGCCTTGCGCGCGTGTTTAACCGCCTTGTCGTATTCCCGTTTCCCTCAGTAGGCGAAACTCAGCCCGGAATCATCGTTGGCACGGGTGAAGTGCTCAACAGCCTTTTCATAGTTCCTTTTTCCAAGATAAGCGTATCCCCGGGCGGAAGGATCATTGGCCCTGTTCGCGTACAACAGCGCCTTATCGTAATCCTGTTTTCCGGAATAGGCGTAGCTGAGGCCGGAAAAGTCATTAGCTTCTTCAAACAATTTCAACGCTTTATCATAATCCTTCTTTCCGCAGTAAGCATGGCCCAGAGCGGAAAGGTCATTGGCCTGAAGCGCGAAGGAAACAGCCTTGTCATGCTCTTTCTTTCCGCTGTAGACAAGGCTCAACCCGGAGTAATCCCTGACACGGGTAAAATAAGCAGCTGCCTGTGAATACTGCCGCTTTCCAAGCAGGGCCATTCCCATGCCGGACTGATCGTTATACTTTTTGAAATGAGAAAACGCGTCATCGAAATTTTTTTCCGCTAAAAGGACCAGGCCCAGGCCGGTCATGTCCCCGGCGCTTTTAAACCATTTCCGCGCCTACTTAAGATTTTTCCGTCCCAGTTCCACCAGCCCCAGACCCGCCCGATCGTTGGCCTTGCGGAAGTGTTCCTCAGCTTTATCAAACTCCCTCCTGCCGCAATAAGCCAGTCCCAGGCCGGACCGGTCCTTCGCCTTCTCAAAATGGCGCAAGGCTTCGTCAAAATCACGTTTCCCGCAATACACCAGCCCGATGCCGGAATCATCTTTTACCTTCTGAAAATTCTTCAGCGCTTCGTCATACTGTTTTAACCCGCAATAAGCCATCCCCGCGCCGGAACGGTTATTATCGAGAAGGAACAGCTTCAGGGCCTGATGAAAATCCCTTGTTTCAAAAGCCCGGTGGGCTTTGACATTTCCGGCAAGCCGGAGACCGGTCATGAACATCGAGGCTGTCATCAAGGTTACCAGTACCAGCAATAACTTTCTTTTCACACCCTTCTCCTTTATTGAAGGTTTTTAAGAATTAAAGCCAGAACGAAAATCAGGATAACCAGCGGAAGCGCGCAAAGCCCGCGAACAAACTTGTTCTCAAATCCGAAATAAAAAAGCAGGACACCCGCGGTCAGACCGGCGGATACGATCAGAAACCATGAATTCCGGGTAAAGAGGCTGATCGATAGAAATAGAATTACAGCCAGACCTTCAGTAAAAAGCGCCGACCGGCTGTTAGCCAGAAAGCCCGGAAAAAACGGTTCTTTCTTTTTTACGGCGCTGCCGCCCCCCTGCCCGGTGACAGGAAATCCCGCCTTGCCCGTTATCAGATATGCCAGAAAATACATTGAGGCTGAGATTTGAGTGGCGTAGAAAATAAAGGTAGAGTCAGCCATATAACTCAACCCCTTACGGAAATTCTTCTTCAGAAGAAGAAACGCCGGCAGAAGCGGGCCGATAATAAGCACTGCCATCAAAAGAAAAAAGTCCCAGGTCCAGAACAGGTTGCCGGACACTCCGAGGAGAAGATTCAGAGGATGGTCGTTGATATTTAACCCGGCGCGGAACATCGGCCCCTGAAACTGAAAGTTATGGAAACAGAACGGCAGAATAACGCCGATCAGCAGAAGCAGGATAAAGAAAGGAAACGCGAGAAGCAGGCTCAATCCGGAAAACAGGACATCAGCTTTTTCCGACCAGGAGATTTGTTTATCCGTTGAAAAAGCGCGGTAGAATTTTTTCAGACATTCGGCCGTGCCCCTTATCCATTTTTCGTCCCGTTTCCGGTACTGCTGATACGTCGCGGGAAACTCATCCCGGCAAACGACATCTTCCGCGTATAAGCCACAGTACCCTCTCTTTCTCAGTAACAGAGAAAACGCCAGGTCCTCGGCCGCGATCTCAGGGAATCCCCTGACATCATCCCAGGCCTTTTTCCTGATAATCGCCCCGTGACCGTAAAACATGACAAACCCATAGCGGTTTTTCGCCCGCAGATAGTGATTACAGTGAAACGCGATCTGCGGGCCAAGCGCCTGAGCGAAATCTGAAGACTGGTCAAGACGCAGTTCCTGCCGGGCTTGAACAAACCCCGTATCCGGAGAATTAAAATAAGGCATCAGACGGGAAACAAAGTCACCGGGCAGAACACTGTCCGCGTCGGAAACACTGAAGAAAGCGCACTCCGGTATTTTTCTTAAAGCGTGGTTCAGATTACCCGCCTTATATCCCTTGCGGCTGTCGCGCCGGATCAGGCTTACCTCCGGATGAGCGGCCGCGAATCTGTTTATCCTGTCGAGATATTCATTACTCCGGCTGTCATCCAGGATAAACACCCGAAAGCAGGGGTAATCCTGCTCCAGACAGGACAAGATCGCTTTTTCCTGAAAATCATCACAGGTTGTGTACAACAAGGCCACAAGAGGACTTTGTTTGGTTATAACCAAATTCTTTTCAGGCGTGGAGACCGGCAGGGCGGAAAAGATGATGATGATCAAATGATAAAATCCGTAAAACCAGAACAAGCTCAGGAGCAAAGCGAACAGCAGCACGGCGATCTTCGCGAAAACAGACTCCGGCCCGGACATCAGGGCAAGGATGCGCGGACTGAAGTAAAGAACCGTCCACAACCAGAGCCAGAGAATAACCGAATACATTGTGGAATCTTTTTTAAAAG
>JAGYOO010000018.1 GCA_018399295.1 Candidatus Omnitrophota bacterium
GTCGACTCCGGGAGCGATACCGGGAAAATCAAGTTTTATTGCCGCGCCTTCGGGGTTGATGTCCGAATCCCACTGCAGGTCGCTCACCAGGAAAAGGGCGTCTTTAAGCTTGATCTTCCCAGCCAGGACGTCGAGAACAGGGGACGCGGACCACCGGGCATACGCGTAATCGAGCATCAGACCTTTAGTGCTGAAATTATCCTGAAAAGTCTGATTCGTGGAACGCGGGTCCGAACCGCCGGTGCAGAACCCGAAGGCCGTATTTAAGCCGTCGGCGACTCGCGCCTCGCCGCCCAGACGGAATCTTAACCGGCCGCGTTCCCGGTTACTGGTACTCGTGGTTTTAGTCTCTTCAGTCTGGTAGCGCACCCGCAGATCGCCTTTCAACTTCATGCTCTGAATCCAGCCAGGAAGCGTTCCGGATTTTCCTTCAGCGATCTCTTTGGATACCACGACTTTGGTCTCATCCAGAAGAATCTGGGCTTCCATAGGGGACAACACCTCTTTTTCCACCAGTTTGTCCACCAGCAGGTCTACCTCTCCGGCAGCCGCTGTCCCAGCCCCGACGGCAACCGCGATTACTGCCGCCAGGATCAGAACACTTACGTACTTTTTCATTTTATTCCTCCTATCTGATTATCTTTCTCATGAACCTGAACTTTTTTTCAAGCTCTTTCAACGACTCCTCAACATACTCTTCTTCCAGCCCTTCCGAATTCTCCAGATTATAGAGCATGTTTCCCAGGTTATTAGCCTGAGCGCGCAGATGGCTTATCATGAAGTCCTTCTGACCTCCTGATAATTTACTGACTGCAATCATATTTCACCTCCTTCTGATTTATTTCCCTTAAGGGATATATTGTTCCGGCGCCCGCCCAGGTCTGGTCTGCTTCTTACTATTAGAATTTACATTAACCGGATGGCGTTTTTTTTACGTTAATGTGAAAAGGATGTGACGAAAAAAAAGGAGGAGCGGGATCAAAACATCAATAAGGCGGGATTTTCAGCCCCGGACCGGGCATAAAAAAACCCTTAACCGGAAAAATGGTTAAGGGTATAAATATACTCAGAATATTATGTGATTCACACCGGAGAAAACCTCAGGTCCAGCCGACAGGCACTGTTCTCTAAAGGGGAAGTGTAAACCAGACTGTAGTCCCATCGCCAGGAATACTGCTTATCCCGACCTGCCCGCCATGGGCCTGAACGATATGCTTGACTATGGAAAGGCCCAGCCCGGTCCCGCCCATATCCCGGGAACGGGCCTTTTCCACGCGGTAGAATCTTTCGAATATCCTCGGCAAATCATCTTCCGGAATACCGATCCCGGTATCCGCGACCGATACCTCTACCTCTTGTTTCTTTTCTTTAGCCGAAAGGACTACCTGTCCTCCGGCCGTCGAATATTTCATTGAATTATCAATAAGATTAAACAGCACCTGAGCGATCTTCTCTTCATCCCCCTGAACGAGGGGCAAAGTTTTGGGAATGATATTTTTTACAATAACCGATCTTTTCTTTGCCTGAGGTTCCAGCCGTTCCACCACCCGGCTTACGATATCCTGCAGGCAAAGGGGGCGCGGCTGCAAGCTGAACTTTCCCGACTCCATTCGGGACAAATCAAGCAGGTCCTTAATCAAAACGGCGAGCCGGTCGGCCTCGGCCAGAATGATCTGAAGAAATTCTCTCGCGTTCTCTTTTTCCTCAAGCGCACCTTCGAGCAAAGTCTCGGTAAAACCCTTTATGCTGGCAATGGGGGTGCGCAATTCATGGGACACATTAGCCACAAATTCACTCCGGACCTTCTCCAGCTTGCGCAGTTCGCTGACGTCATGGAAAACCAGCACAGTACCCACAACCCTGTTTTGCTCGATTACCGCGGCGGCATTTACCAGAATAATCTTTTCTTCCGGGAAAAATAAAGTCACTTCTTTTGACTTTACCCGTGATTCACCCCGCGAGACCTGTTCGGCGATCTCCTGGATCTCCAGATTCCTGATTACCTCGATCAGTCTCTTCCCCGCGGGCTCCTCTTTCAGTTTAAGCATCTCCGCCAGACTTCTGTTCACTAGCAGGACCTTTCCGCGGGAGTCAACCACCATCAGGCCTTCAAACATACTCAAAAATACCGCCTCCAGACGGGAGCGACCGGAACTTACCTCATCCATTTTCACCCGCACCTGCGCGGTCATAAAGTTAAACGCCTCTGCCAGGTCTTTCAGCTCGTCATTAGTATTCACTTCAAACCGGCGGGTGTAATCTCCCTCCGCTACGGCGCGCGCGGCCAGGGCGGTCTCCTTTATCGGCCGGCTTATTCTCGCTGAAGCGAACAGGCTGAACAGTACTGCCAGAGGAAAAACAGCGAAGAACGAGGCGATAAGAATGTTCTGAAGACGGGAGATTATCTCCTCGATTTCGGTAAATGGAACCGAAAGCCGCACAATACCCCGGGACGCCTCCGCGCCGAATGTCCGGGCCAGATAAAACATATCTTTTCCCAGGCTGCTGCTGAATCTGGTGCTCCAGCCACTGCCCTTCTCCATCGCTTCCTGGACTTCCGGACGATACAGGTGATTCTCCATCTCTCCGAGTCCCGGCCCGTCAAACTCCGAGTCCCCAAGAACGTTTCCGGCCAGATCGATCACCGTAATCCGGAGATCAAGTTCAGAGGAGATCCGGTCAACAGCACCATCAACATATCCGGGAGAGACAGCAGCAGGTATTGTCTCAAGCATATAACCGGCAAATCCGGCCTGATTAAGAACAGTGGTCTGCAGTCTTTGAAAAAAGTAGTTACGGAGGTTTGCCTGAAGATGATAATAAATGCCGGCGAGCAGCAGCAGGGTTATCCCGATAAACGTAAGGCTGATTTTAGTGTGCAGTCGAAGCCGCACTTTATTCCTCACTGAACTTGTACCCGATTCCGCGTACGGTCTCGATCAGTTTTCCGGCGCGTTCCATTTTCTGGCGCAAACGTTTAATATGCGTATCAATGGTCCGGGTCGTTACGTCCGCCCCCATCTCCCAAACGTCGTCCAGAAGCTTTTCCCGCGACTGGACCCGTCCGCGGCGGCGGATTAACGTGGTCAACAGCTTAAACTCCATCAGGGTCAATTCGAGCTGCTTGCGCCCGACAGTAACCTTATGCCGGATCAGATCAACGATGACCGGACCGGCACTGATAAGCTCCGTCTGCTCCGGCTCCGGGGCCTGTCGTCTTATTAACGCGTTTACCCTCAACACAAGCTCCCGAACGCTGAAGGGCTTAACCACATAATCATCTGCGCCCAGCTCAAAACCCACTACCCGGTCGACTTCTTCCCCCCGAGCGGTGAGCATCAACAGCGGAATCCGTTTGAGACGATCATCCCCCTTTATCCGGCGGCAGACCTCAAGCCCGTCCATTTTGGGTAGCATCAGGTCGAGAATTATAAGCTCCGGCAGATTATTTTCCAGGTAATCCAACGCGTCTTCGCCGGTTACCTTAATCTCACAGGAATATCCAGCCTTCTCCAAGTTATACTTAACCAGGCGGGATATATTTTTGTCGTCTTCGACTATCAGGATTATACCAGAGGGACTCATATCTTTTTTAGAATTTATTGATCACCAACCCGGTAATCGGTTTTGGATAGAAATACGTCGACTTCTGCGGCATCCGGCTGTGGGATAGAGCGATCTGCTTAACCTGCTCCGGCTTGGTGGCATTCGGAAAGAAAGCTGCCTGACAGCTGCCGCCGTTTACCCGCTTCACCGCAATCTCCGCGTCGCGGGTATAAGATATCTTCTCTTCTTTGTCCTTTTCGTTCAGCCCGAGGATATGTTCGAACACTACCCGGTTCAGCATCACTACGTCGAGCTCGCGCCAGAGCACAGGCACGTCACTCAGCAGCTTCTTCAGAACACCCTCATCCTTTAACCTAAGCAGAAAGAACCGGCGGCGATAATACAGGCCGATTGAAAAGCCCGTTGCTTTTTCCTGCAGCTTCACAAGATGCTTGAGATCACGGGCCGGGACTTTTTCAAAGTATTCTTCCAGCTTTTCCAGTTTTTTCTCCAGGCCGGTTACTTTTTTCAGCATCCGGTGGGTCGGCAGAACGCAGAGATTCTCTGCGCTGAACCCGGTAAAATACATCATTACCGCGCCGGCGCTTTCCGCCTTGTTCTGCTTTACCCAGTTCGCGCGCGCCACCTCGAACCGGTGATGTCCGTCAGCGATAAACACCTGCTTCTTTCGCATCAGGTTTCTTATCCGGCTGATCCGTTTCGGATCAGCTATCTTCCAGAACCGGTGTCTGACCCCCTCCTGATCGGAAAACTCATACAATGGCTTACCTTCGACGCCTTCACTGACGGTCCTTTCCACTATACCGGCCTTATCGATATAAAAAGAAAAGATCGGGCTCAGATTCGCCTTCACCTGCCGGATCAGCTTCATCCGGTCTTCTTTAGGTTTGGCCAAAGTCCGTTCATGCGGTAGACATCCTTCTCCATCATCCAGCTTCAGGCAGGCGACAAAACCCAGGCGCCGCTGTCGCCGACCGTTAATCCGGTATTCCTGACTATATACATAGATACAGGGCGATTCATCGGCAACAAGGACTTTTTTGGTGATCCAATCCTGAAATAATTTTCCGGCCCGGGTATAGCGATTTATTTTTTTGTCATCCCGACTGTAGATCCGGCCAAGAATAAGCCGTACGACATTATACGGATGGCGGTGATAAAGCCTTGCCTGTTCTTCCGCAGAAATGATATCGTAGGGAGGGGCCAAAACCTGCCCGACATCTTTAACTTTTTCCGGATTATACCGCATCCCGCGAAACGCCAAAACCTCCGCCATGTCTATTATCTCCGTTGTAGATTGACTTTAAATAAAAAAAACGCCAAAGGCACAGAAACAGTTTACCTGTTTTAAGGTTTCAGGAAAAGAAAATTGTTAGACTTAAGACCTAGACGGAGCTGATAAGCTCCTCCGCTCATAAGCTCATGAGTAGAAGACAAAAGTCAGAAAACAAACAACAGAAAAAATTAAGCCACACCTGCCTGCCGGTAGGCAGGGAGCATTCAGAGAGCTTTTTCTCTGCCCTCTGCTCTTTCTACTCTCTACTATGAGCTTATGAGCTCATGAGCTAGCCCTGAGCGAAGTCGAAGGGTTTTAGTCGCTTGTCCGGCTTTTTATCAGCATGACTCCGACCACTGCCCCCAGGACATCAACTGTCAGGTCCTGCCAATCAGCGCAACGCGAAGGGATAAAGTACTGATAGACCTCATCAAAAACAGCATAAAACCCGGCAAGTCCCACCGCGCTGAATCGTTGGCTTAACCGGACCGTCGCCCGGTCGGATCGGAGAGACCGCAGGATAAGAAAAGAAAAAACAGCATATTCAATAAAATGCCACAGCTTATCAAAAGCGAACAGCGGCTGGGTTTCTTTCGGGAAACTGGAAACAGAGGAAAGTCCGGTTATGAACACCGCCCAGATCATCACAGGCAGCCAGTACCGGAAAGAGCTTCTTTTATTCTTTACCATCGGAAGACTTAGCTATTGAAGGCTTATCTTCTTTTTTTTTTGACGGCCCGGGTCCGGTGACCGCCTTGCGCTTATAATCCGTCTCGTAGAAACCAGTGCCTTTAAAGATGATACCACAGCCGCTGCCGACGTGACGTTTAATATCGGTCGATCCGCACTTGGGACACCTGGTCAATGCCTTTTCACTCATCTTCTGCACCCACTCAAACATCCCGCATTTTTTGCAGGAATAATCATACGTCGGCATCTCTCCTCCTTCTACTTGAACGCCTTTTTTATTTTTTCTTTTATACTCGGCTGTGGCAGCTCTTCCCCGCTGAGGCGGGCAAATTCCTGCAACAGCTTTCTCTGCTCTCCGGTCAGATTCTTCGGCACCTTTACGTTCACCTTAACGTAAAGATCGCCCCGCCGCCGGCCCCGAACATCCGGAAATCCCTGTTCCGGGATCCGAAACACTTTTTCACTTGGAGTTCCGGCGGGTATCTTCAGCCGGGTGGTCTCACTGGTAAGTGTCGGCACCTCGATCTCCCCGCCAAAAACAGCTTGGATGAAACTTATCGGCATTTTACAGATTATATCACTGTTATTTCTTTCAAACAACTCATGCGGCTGCAGCTTGACTACTATATAAAGGTCTCCACGTGATCCGCCATTCGTTCCGGCCTCTCCTTCGCCGCGCACCCGCAACTGGGAACCGGTATCAACTCCGGCCGGAATCTTGACATTTATCTTTCGTTCGATGCTGACGCGGCCGCTCCCGCGGCAATTTTTACAGGGATTGGGAATTATAAACCCGGCGCCGCCGCAACGGTCACAGGTTCGATTGATGGTAAAGAACCCTGCTGACTGCCCGACACTCCCCATACCACGACAGACCGGACAGGTATCCTTGCTGGTACCAGGCTCGGCCTTTTCGCCTTTGCAGACTGAACAGGTCTCGCGGCGATTTATGGTTACGGTTTTTTCCACTCCAGCCGCGGCTTCTTCGAAACTGATCTCCACTAAATGCTGCAGATCAGAACCGCGGCGGGCGCGGTTGCCGGCTGAACCGGAAGAGAACCCGAAACCGGAAAATATTTCATCAAAAATCCCCCCCCCAAAACCAAAATCGCCAAAATCAGCATTGCGGAAGATATCTTCATTAGAAAAACGACTGTCAATCCCCGCATGGCCGTACCGGTCATACATCGCCCGCTTGGTGTCGTCGGACAGCACGGCATAAGCCTCAGATATCTCTTTGAACTGTTCTTCCGCCTGTTTACGTTCTTCAGCCGGAACACGATCGGGATGGTGTTTGAGCGCCAGTTTGCGGTATGCCTTCTTAAGCTCTTCCAGAGAAGAGCCTTTACTTATACCTAATATTTCATAATAATCTCGTTTAGTCATCATCTATCCCTGTAGGAGCTTGTTAAAACCCCGCACTCACACATTAGTAAATGCGGGGTTTTAAGCTTAACATATAATCAAAGGACGCGCAAGTTACTGCTTTTCCTCATCCTCTACTTTATACTCCGCGTCCACTACGTCTTCCTGAGACTGTTCCTTCTGCTGCTGTTCCGGCTGGGGTCCGGCCTGCTGCCCGGCTGCCTGCTGGGCCTTGTATACCTCCGAAGCCAGATTATGCGAGGCCTGGGTCAGTTCCTCCATCGCCCGCTTTATCGCCTCGCTGTCATTCCCCTTCAGCGCGTCTTTAACCCCGGTGATCTTCTGCTCAATGCCCTGCCGGTCCGGCGCGCTCACCTTTTCGCCGAAATCCTTCAGCGACTTCTCGGTCTGGTAGACAAGGGTCTCGGCCTGGTTGCGCAGCTCCACCTGCTCTTTCTTTTTCTTGTCTTCTTCGGCGAACTTCTCCGCGTCGCGCACCATCCGCTCGATCTCTTCCTTGGACAGCTTTTTCGGTGCCGTGATCTTTATCGATTGTTCCTTGCCCGTGCCCAGGTCTTTGGCCGACACGTGCACAATCCCGTCAGCGTCAATATCAAACGACACCTCCACCTGCGGCACGCCCCGCGGCGCCGGCGGGATCCCCACCAGATCGAACCGTCCCAGTTCCACATTATCCTGCGCCATCTCCCGTTCGCCCTGCAGCACCCGCACCGTTACCGCGGTCTGATTATCCGCGGCCGTGGAAAATACCTGGCTCTTACGCGTCGGAATCGTGGTGTTACGTTCGATCAGCTTGGTCATCACCCCGCCTAAGGTCTCAATTCCCAGCGACAGCGGCGTTACATCCAGAAGCAGCACGTCTTTCACGTCGCCCTTGATAATCCCCACCTGGATCGCCGCTCCCATGGCCACACATTCCATCGGGTCGATCCCCCGTTCGATCTTCTTGCCGACATAGTCTTCCACGAACTGCTGCACCAGCGGCATCCGCGTCGGCCCTCCGACCATAATAATCCGGTCAATGTCCTGCGCCTTCAGCTTCGCGTCCGACAGCGCGATCTCCATCGGGCTCTTTGTCCGCTCCACGATCGGCCGCACCAGCTCTTCCAGCTTCGCCCGGCTGATGCTCATGGCCAGATGCTTCGGTCCGCTCGCGTCAGCGGTGATAAACGGCAGGTTGATGTCCGTGTTCAGCGTGCTTGAAAGCTCGATCTTCGCCTTTTCCGCCGCCTCGGCCAGCCGCCGCTGCGCCATCGGGTCTTTTCGCACGTCTATCCCGCTCTCGTTGAAAAACTGTTCCGCGATATAATCCACCAGCTTCGCGTCCATATCCGTACCGCCCAGCTGCGTGTCCCCGTGCGTGGACTTGACCTCAAACACCCCTTCGGCCATCTCCATCACCGTCACGTCCAGCGTGCCCCCGCCAAAGTCAAACACCATGATCTTCTGCTCTTTGCCCGACTTGTCCAGTCCGTAGGCCAGACAGGCCGCTGTGGGCTCGTTGATTATCCGCAATACCTTAAACCCCGCGATCTCGCCCGCGTCCCGCGTGGCCGTACGCTGGTTATCGTCAAAATACGCCGGACAGGTGATCACCGCCTCTTCCACCGGTTCTCCAAGATAGGCCTCCGCGTCCGCCTTGATCTTCTGCAGAATAAACGCCGAGATCTGCTGCGCGCTGTACTCCTGGCCCGCGGCCTTAAAATGATAATCAGTACCCATCTTCCGCTTCGCGGCGACTATCGTTCCTTCCGGATTGATCGCCGCCTGGCGCCGCGCCGGCTCACCCACCAGTTTCTGGCCGTCCTTGGTAAACGCCACATAGGAAGGAAAGGCCTTACCGCCGCCCACTGTAGTCCCCTCAGCCGACGGAACGATCGCCGGCCGCGCTCCTTCCATCACCGCTGCCGCCGAATTCGATGTTCCCAGGTCAATTCCGATCGCTCTTGCCATTGTCACCAAACCTCCTTTTAATTTTGATTAAACCACTACTCCTATTCAGAAATGTTCTCAGGCTGTTTACTGACCTTTACCTTTGCCGTTCTTAAGACGCGGTCGTTAAGCAGATACCCTTTCTGCAGCTCCTCAATAACCGTATTCTCCGGAAAATCGGCATTTTCCTCCTGCATCAGCGCCTCATGATACACCGGATCAAACGGCTTCCCCAGCGCATCCATCGGCTTTAAACCCTTTTTCTTCAAAAGTTCCAGAAGGTGGTTCAGAATCATCTCCACCCCCTTATGCAGGACCCCGAAGTCCTGGCTTTTATCCGCGACGGCAAAGGCCCTTTGGAAATCATCAACCATGGGAACCAGATCCCGGATTACTTCTTCATTAGCATACTTCACGAACTCCAACCGGTCCCGCTCCACACGTTTTCTTGCGTTATCCAGCTCAGCCTGAGAACGAAGCATCCGGTCCCGGATATCTCCGGCCTCTTTTTCCCGCGCCTTAAGCTCGTCATATTCCCGCCGGGTTATACAGACTTCCTCTGAGATTTCTTCTTCCGGCAGTTCTTCGGATTCTCTGAACTCTTTGTCTTCCGCCATGGTAAACCTCTCTTTTAACTGACTTGTTCAATACTATCGCGAAAAAATTTCAGACTGCTGACTAAAGACTTAATTCGGTCAGAATCCGGTTCAACAGCGTTGACACATATCTTACCGTCGCGATCGCCCGGCCGTAATCCATCCGCTTGGGTCCGATGATGCCCAAAACCCCCAGAGTGCAGTTATCCACGCTGTAACAGCTCAAGACCATAGCATAGTCCTTCATGAACTCATGACCACCCTCACCTCCGATAAGCACTCTGACCCGCTCATCTTCGTGGTCTACCAGCTCCTTGACCAGTGTGTTCAAATCAGATTCCCGTTCCAGAGTCCGGACAAGCGATAACAACGTCTGTGAATTCCGGAACTCCGGAAGATTGAGAATATTGCTCAACCCTTCAAAATAAAATCGCGGTAACTCTTCTAAAACTGCGCTGCGGTCAATCAATTCAAGCGCCTGTTCAAGATTATAAAAGAATGAATTCCGCTCCTGAATCATCAGCTCCCGCAGACGGGAACGCAGATGAAGCATGTCCATTCCTTCCAGCTCGGAATTAAGAAAATTCTCAATCTGCATCAGACGATTATCGTCGATACTACTCTTCAGATTAACCACGGAGCTTTTTGTCAATCCACATTCCGTCACCAAAGTAACGCAGATACAATCCGGTTTGATCCGGCCAAGCTGAACCCGCTTAAACCGGCTTTTTTTCATTTCCGGCTGACTGATCAATCCGGTATAACAGGTAAAATCAGAAAGCACGCGGGAAGTCTTTCCGATTATCTCTTCCAATGCCCGATATCGATTAAACTCTCCGTTGAGAAAATTCTGTTCCTGACCGGTCAGCCCCGCGCTGTGCAACAGCTTGTCCACATAAAACCGATATCCCTTATCTGTGGGGACCCTTCCGGCAGAAGTATGGGTATGCGTGATAAAGCCCTGTTCTTCCAAATCTGACATTACATTCCGCACAGAAGCCGGACATAAATCCAGCTTATACCGATTGCAGATCACGCGGGAACCTACCGGCCTTCCAGTCGTAACATAAGCATTTATAACAAGTTGTAGAATTTTTTCTCTTCGGGCTTCCATGTTTACGCGCATAAGCCGTAAACCTCCTTATTGGCACTCTCTTAATCCGAGTGCCAATAACTTATAGCATACCCTTTAAATTTTTGTCAAGACCTTTTTGGCAAGCAAGACAGGCAGGAACACTTCAACGTAGACTCCGTCTTCCCGATATTCACACACCTCGACCTTTCCCTGAGAGTAGAGTGATTCCAGGAGATTCAGCCGCGAATGTGGAAGCAGAAACTTTACCTTCTCTATATTCCGACTAAGACGACTCTCAATCCGGGCCAAAAGCTTCTCCAGGTTTATTCTCTCCTGTGCCGAAACAGGCAGACTGTTCGGGTATTCCCGCTGGAAGCGTTCCAGCGTGCCTCCGTCTTTCAGACTATCGATCTTATTCAACACGTATAGATACGGTTTTTCCCGGCTATCCAGCTGCTCAAGAACCTCCCAGATCGAATCCAGTTTCTGAAACACTCTGGGATCGGACACATCAAGCACGATCAGCAGAAGATCGGCATCCCGCACTACCTCCAAAGTAGCCTTGAATGCCTCGATCAGATGATGCGGCAGCCGGTGCAGAAATCCCACCGTATCGGTCATCAGAATTTTTCTGCCGTCTCCCGACAAAGTCAGGCCGCGGGTTATCGGGTCAAGCGTGCTGAACATCTCGTTTTTGGCCTTTACCCCGGCCCCGGTCAGGGCGTTCAGAAGTGTGGATTTACCGGCATTCGTATATCCGGCCAGAGTGACAGTGATTAATTCCTGTTCCTTTCTCTTATCCCGAATCGTCGTCCTCCGCCGTTCCAGAGATTCGATCGAATCTTTAAGCACGCCGATCCGCTGCCGGATCCGGCGCCGGTCAATTTCCAGTTTCTGTTCTCCCGGCCCCCGGGTACCGATTCCCCCGCCTAACCGGGAGAGCGCCGTCCCTTTTCCCGACAACCGGGGCAGAAGATATCGAAGCTGGGCCAGTTCTACCTGGACTTTGCCTTCCCGGCTCTTCGCGTGCAAAGCAAAGATATCAAGGATCAGCTGAGTCCGGTCGATTACCTTGACCTCCAGCGCCTCCTCCAGGTTCCGCTGCTGCACCGGGGTCAGATCACTGTTAAAGATTACGGTGTGCGTTCCGGTTTCCTCCGCCAGAGAACACAGTTCCAACAATTTCCCCTTGCCGATATAATGTGCCGGACGAATCTGGTCGAGGTTTACGGATAACTCGCCCATGACCTGGCCGCGAACGGTTTTCACTAACAGCCGGAATTCTTCACTCAGCTCTTCCAGAGACCATTCCCTCCGGTCTTCTCTTAATCTCACTGTAACAAGTATAACTTTTTCCATAGACCTCTATTATAGTGCCCTCCGGTAATTATGCAATGGCAGGCCGGCGGTTAAGACGACATGGGTCGGAAAACAGAAGAAGCTGATGAGCTCATAAGCTCATTAGCTCATGGGTAGAGAGTAGAAAGAGCAGAGGGCAGAGAAAAAACCAAAAATTAAAATTTGATTAAACTGATTTTGAAGGATTACACCGATTAAAAACATAATTTCCTGCCTACCGGCAGTCAGGGAGATTAAATTTTATACTCTGTGTGCTTGCGCCTTTAGACTCTGTGCACTCAGAAAATAACCGTCTGTATTGTCAAATACAACAAGAATAAGCTCACAGAGTTAAAAAAGAGCTCACAGAGCTACGGCTTTTTCGTCTTTTTACTATATCCTCTGTGTTCTCTGTGTTCTCTGTGGTTTAAGTTTTTTTCTTTTCCGTCTTCTATGAGCTCATGAGCTGAGAGCT
>JAGYOO010000180.1 GCA_018399295.1 Candidatus Omnitrophota bacterium
GGTGTCTCCCGCGAAACAAAAGAAATTTGAGCAGTCTCTGCGCGGGATACCGGTCTCCCGGCTGGGAGTGGTGACCGACAGCGGACGACTGGTCATCCGGGGTAATAAAAAAGTTTTAATTGATCAAGGCATTTCTGATTTGAAAGAGGCCTGGCAAAAGCCTCTTTGCTGGTGATTATGGGCGAGGCCTCGCTTGTCCCGTTTGTCTGTGGTCTGCTGATTCTCGCTTCAGGAGTCATTACGGTTGTCAGGACAAAGAAATCATTCCTGAGTTTTTCCTGCTTTCTGGCATCGTTTGCTCTGTTCAGCTACTGTCTGGCCTTATTCGGGCATATCGAGTTTTCCCGCTTTAGCGGGATTTATAAGTTCTGGATAAGTTTATTTCTTTCGTTCGGATTTTTTATCACTCCGGCTCTGCTGAATATCCTGCGGCAGTTTGACCAAAAGGATAAGCTGCTTCGATTCGTATCCGGCCTTTCGTTGGCAATGTCCGTGGGATCATTACTGTTGTGGACGGATAGGTTCGCGGTGGAAGGTGTGAATGACTGGCCCGGTGTTGCCGGATTTGGCAGTTTTCCCTTTGCCTTGTTCTTTCTTAACTCAGTCCTGCTTTTGCCGCTGGGGATACTTATTTTTCTGATTAAGCGGCATCGGCCGGCAGGGATAGCGACCAGACAGGTGAAATTCATCGCCAGCGGGGTGGCTTTTGTCGCAACCGGTGTGATTTTTACTTTTTCTCCGGTCTTTGGTCTTGACCTTTTCTGGGGCGTACCCCTTGTGGCCGCGGCGTTTGTTTTTGTCGCGTTTTCCGTGAATAATTGTCGTCTGCTGGAAGCTGACCTGATCCTCAACCGCACAGTACTCACGGTGCTGATGCTGGTGCCGCTTCTGATCCTGCACGCTCTGATCAGCCGTCTGTTTTCAGCTTCACTTGGATTGCTGTTGGCCACGACTTTTTCCCTGACGGTCATTGTACTGATAATCCTGTTTACCCCGTATACCCGGCTGGTTCAGAAGACTGCCGACCGAACGGTCTATAAGGGAAGGTATAATTACCAGAAGATACTGGAAGAGTTGTCCTCCCGGTTTGTCTCTATTCCCGAATTTGATCAGTTGCTGGATTATATAACCCATTCGATAGTACAGACAATTGAGCCTGAACAGGTCGTCATCTTCCTGATGGAGGATAAGCAGCTGAGGCTGTGCTCCCGTTTGGGTTCGGAAGACTGCCCTGAACTGTTACTGATCGACGGGCAGGATCTTTTAGTGCGCAGGCTGAGTAAAGGACGCGGAATTCTTGTTCGCAGTGAGATGCGGCAGTACGAGGATCCGGCAGAGGTTGAAGAGTTGTTTAAGACCCTGCGGCTGTTTCCAGCCGAACTGGTGGTCCCACTGTTCTATAAAAGCGTTCTGCAGGGGATCATTGTGCTGGGGCCGAAGAAAAATGGTCAGATATATAATGGCGGGGACTTTAAGGCCCTGCGGAAAGTGGCGATCGAGGCCGCGGTCGCGGTGGAAAACTCCCGGCTTCAGGGCGAGGCGGTGGTGGATCGGGAGACCGGGATCTTCAACCGAAATTATTTTTTAATGCGGCTGGAAGAAGACGTAGAGCGTTCTCGGCGTTACGGAAATCCGATGTCGTTATTGCTTGTAGGATTAAACGGTATGGATGAAATAGACCGGCAGTATGGTCTGGGGGCGGTGGAAATGGTTCTTAAACAGACCGCCCGGGAGTTGAAGAACCGGATCAGAAACGTGGATATTATCGCGCGTTATTCCCGCTATATTTTCGCGATTATTCTGCCGCAGACCGCGTTTCCTGAAAAAGCGGTTGGACAGGATGAAACCGTGCGGTTTCATGTAAACGACGTTTCATTGGCGGCGGCGCGCATTCTTCAGAGCGTTAAGGACCTGAGACCGGAGTTTTCCAATAATCGTCTCAGTCTGAAGGCGAGTATCGGGGGAGCGGTCTGTAATGGAGGTAAGACTCAGCTTGACCGCGAAGATCTTCTGAAAAAGGCCCTGCAAGCGCTGGAAACAGCCGACAAAATGGGATCGGATCGAATCGAATTTGGGACAGGAGTGATATGAGCAAACCGAAGGTACTGATTTTAAGGACTGCCGGGACTAATTGTGACCGTGAGACCGCGGCGGCATTCAGTCTGCTTAAGGCAGGGGTAGAGTCAATACACATTAACGAGTTTCTGCGCCGGCAGCTGCGGATGTGGGATTATCAGATACTGGCGATACCTGGCGGGTTTACTTACGGTGATGATATCGCTGCCGGGAAGATACTGGCCAATGAGCTGAAGATGAAACTGGGCGAGCAGGTTGGCCGGTTTCTTTCTCAGGGCGGACTGATAATCGGCATCTGTAACGGATTTCAGGTACTGGTGAAGATGGGGATTCTGCCTGGAACCGATGGATGGCGGCAGGAGGTGAGCCTGGGCTGCAATGATTCCGGGAAATTCGAAGATCGCTGGGTCCACCTTAGAGCGTCAGAAGGGAAGAGTCTCTGTGTCTGGACGAGCGGCTTGGGAAAACAGATATATCTTCCCGTGGCCCATGGCGAGGGAAAGTTCGTTCCGGAAACTGAGGCCGGATACAAGCGGCTGGAGGCCTCAGGGCAGATTGTCCTGAAATATTGCGATAAACAGGGAGGAACGCCGGTTTATCCGGATAATCCCAATGGTTCTTATGCTGACGTTGCCGGGATTTGTGATTCCACCGGACGTGTTTTCGGTCTTATGCCTCATCCGGAACGTTTTGTCCTGCGGACGCAGCACCCGCGCTGGACCCGGGGAGGGCTTTCCGGTGATATGGACGGACTGCGGATATTTAAAAACGCCTTAAAGGCTCTGAAAAAAAGTTGAAAAGGGGCGGAAAAATGAGTGCGATTACCTATAAAAAGGCCGGCGTGGACATCGACGCGGCTAATCTGTTCGTGAAGAATATCGGAAAAATGATAAAGTCGACTTACCGGAGTGAGGTATTAACCGGATTGCAGGGATTCGGCGCCTGTTTTCGTTATCCGGCCCGAAAGTTTAAGGACCCGGTGCTTGTCTCTTCAACTGACGGAGTCGGAACAAAACTAAAGGTTGCGATACTCGCGGACAGGCACGGGACAGTAGGGATCGATCTCGTGGCGATGAATGTCAATGACGTTTTGGCCGCGGGCGCGGAACCGCTCTTTTTTCTGGACTACATTTCAATCGGGAAACTGAACCCGAAAAAACTAACCGCTATTGTCAGGGGAGTCACGGCCGGATGCAGGGATTCAGGGTGTGCCTTAATCGGAGGGGAAACAGCGGAGATGCCGGCATTATATAAACCTCAGGAGTATGATCTCGCCGGGTTTTGCGTTGGCGTTGCCGAAAAGTCCCGGCTGATGAGCCCGAAACTGGTCCGGAAGAAAGACATCCTGGTCGGTCTGGCTTCGTCCGGGCTGCATTCCAACGGCTTTTCCCTGGTGCACAAAGTTTTCTCTGAGGCGGAGATTAAAAAGATGGCCTCTCAACTGCTTAAACCTACCCGGATTTATGTCAAGCCGGTGCTGGCACTGTTAAACGAATTTCGGGGGATACACGGGATCGCCCATATAACCGGAGGGGCGTTTTATGATAAACTGTCCCGAATTTTTCCGGCTGGGATAACCGGAGTGGTGCGGAAGAAAAGCTGGCCGGTCCCGCGCCTGTTTAAAACTATCCAGGATCGGGCA
>JAGYOO010000181.1 GCA_018399295.1 Candidatus Omnitrophota bacterium
CACCGGATGGGTAATGAAACCGGGTAGGTATCGGCCGGAATAACAACATCATCCGGATAATATCAAAAAGATTCCGCGCCCCCATCCGTTCGTCAATGATCGTGCGCTTCATCCCTTCCCTGGCCCAGTCCGAATGAGTCTGGTCCGCGGGAAGGCCAAGAAACTTCTCGGTATACTCTTTAAAAAAAACATTGTACAAAGTCGGCCCGTAACGCGACCGGATATAATCTTCGAAGTTATCAGCCTTCAGCCGGGGAGAACAAACGATCATTTTTATGACTTCAAGGCACGAGCGCGCCGAAACGCGCAACGGCAGAAAGAACGGAACCCACGGGCGCAGAGGCCAGGAATAATACCGGTTCATAAAGTATACGGAAGAATTTCGGCTTATCATCTCCACGCCTTCTCCCAGCACATCCTGGATCAATCCATTGACCTGAGGCTTATGGGAAAAAAACCGGTGCGGCCCGATATCGAAGGAAAATCCATTATAGCGGAAGGACCGGCTCAGCCCGCCGACTTCGGACTCCTGTTCCAGAATAATTACCTTACGGCCTTTTTTCGCCAGCTCATAGCCAGCCACACAGCCGGTTATCCCTGCTCCAACGATTACGGCAAAATAGTCAGATTCCATTCTATAGACTTTCTTTAATGATTATCACTGTCGGATTTTCTTAAAAACTGTTTTTAAGTTTCTTAAAATACCGCGTTAGAAATGCCGGCCGAAAATAGAACCTAAGATATGCGAGGTTGCACAGCTTTTGCAACTGCCCTCTTGTCAGACACTCATCCCAGACAGGGGCCGAAAAATCAGTGGAAGGAGAATCAGAAAATTCACGCCAAGGATCATTCTTCAGTATACCCTCTTTAACCGCCCGTTCATACAGTGCTGTGCCAGGATAAAGCGTAAGCACATTAAACATTGCCAGGTCAGGATTCAGTTCAAGAGCGAAATCAATCGTGCTTTTTGTGTCAGATATCGATATTTCCCCCGGACAACCCAGCATAAAATAGGCGGCAATGATTAAACCCGTCCCCTTTGTCGATCGGAAGAACTCGCGTATCTGGGCAATACTGATCTCCTTATTCAGAAGTTTCAATCGTTCATCAGTCCCGGTTTCCACACCGACGTTCAACCGTACGCACCCGCTTTTTTTCAGTCTTACCATTAACGAATGATCGATGAGATCAATCCGGCTTCTAATCCCCCAGGGTATCCGAAGCCGTCTGCGGTCTATTTCGTCACAAATACTCAGAACCCGCCGGTGATCGGCAGTAAAGTTATCGTCGACAAAGTTTATTCCCGCATAGCCTCTCTGCTGGCATTCCTCCATCTCCTCAACTACACTTTTCGCCGTCCGTAGTCTATAGCCTTTAGGTGTGCTGCAGAATGAACATCGGTAAGGACAACCTCGACTGGAAATCATGCCGGCAACCTTTTTCCTTGTCAAGTAACTATAAATCCGGTGATCATGGGATCTGTCCGGACGAGGCAAAGCGTCAAGATCTTCATTAATCTCCGCCGAACAGGTTGATACCAGTCTCCCCTTTTGTTTTATAATTACCCCCGGGGGCAGTTCCTCTCTTTCACGCAGCCAGCAGATGAGACGCGAAAAGGACTTCTCCCCTTCACCGATAACAACCGAATCCACCCCGTTCACCTTGACAGACTTTTCAGGATAAGTATTCACATGGGGACCGCCCAGGCAAACATGCGCTTCAGGGATAAGCTGCTTAATCAGCCTCACGAGCCGGATGACCTGGAGCCAACTATCAGTATAGCAGGAAATTCCAACGACTTCCGGTTGAAAGCTTTTTATCCGCGAACTAACCCGTTTCCAGGTAAGATTTTCAGCGGCGGCATCCAGCATCTGCACCTTTACCCCCTGGTTTGCCTGCTTAAGATACGCGGCAATATACATTAGCCCCAACGGTTCGAACTTCCCTCTCACGCCCCGGACCCATTCGGGAAGTTCACTTTGAATTGCTTTACCTTCCGGGGGGTTTATGAGCAGTACTCTCAAAGGGGTACCTCAGGCTGAAACACCAGGCGGTCTATGTTCAGTTCTTTAAGATTTTCCGGCAGGAATTCGTTTCTAAAGAACTGCGTGTTACCTTTCAATAGCAGGGGCACAGGCATCCCTTTAGTCTTTAACTCAAACATCGACTCGCTGCACTCCTGTTTACAATCAGGGATTGAACGGGCAGCCGCTCTATTGTAATACTGACTTATAAGACAGAATCGGGTAGTGCTTACGTAAGCATAGGGATAATAAAGTGACGCCGGCAAGCAATCAGCCGGCCGGGATATTCCCTGGAGAAGATTATCCAGCTCCAAACGGCGTATCCCCCTACTCACCAAAAACTCTTTAAAGATCACGGAATCAGCGCTGCACTGCCGGAAATGCTCTGCCGCCTTATCCGGAAGATGTTTAAGAATATTCATTATCCTGGGGCCTCGCTTCTGCTTCGTCATCAAACGACCCATAGAAATGGCTCCAGTCCATGCTGTTTTTTCCAACATCGCCAGGACACCCCAGTCATTCACCACTATTTCTGTTTCCTTTATCCTCCCCGTCAGAAATTCGATAGTTTCCTTGAGTTTTTTCATGCCTTTATCAGTAACAAACGGGGTGATAAACGTCAGGCTCATCTTTCGCTCCTTGACAAAGGAGACTGCCTCCTCAAGTAACGCCTGGGAGGGAAGCAGTCGCTCACAGAACTCGTTCCCAAAATACAAACGAGAGTATCCGTCTCCGATACGATCGAACTTTTTCAGATCTCGTATAAACAGGGCCTTTTCAATCATGTTAGTTTAAAACACCTCTGCCTTGCAACCGGCAAGGCCGTGAATACCCGACTGACTGGCGGCTGTCTTCTCCGACAAGCCCTGTTCGACATATAACTTAAACAGCCTTTCCTGAATAGCCGCGCTGTTTGGGGAAAAGTACTTTGCCTTCTCGAACTCACGAACCGCTTTACCGACAAGCCCCTTCTTCTCGCTTTTAAGTCCCCGGGAAAAATACTTCGGGCCTAAATCCGGCGGAAAGGCCTTTTTCAGCGCGAACCCCATAAACACCGAGATTGTCAGCAATAAGACAATAATCAGAACAAATGTCCTGTTTCCTATAAGTCTATTTATTTTTAACAGAATCAGCACCAGAGAAAGCCCGGAGATTATCGCACCCAGCATCAGACTATCTGGAAAATAATAAAAAATGATTCTGCCCTCGTCTGCCTCTCCGACTTTAACAGAGATAAGTCCGTTAGTTGAAAAGACCGGACTGTCGCTATCCAGGACCTTCCACC
The DNA here is from genome assembly GCA_018399295.1 of Candidatus Omnitrophota bacterium. Taxonomy (GTDB): domain Bacteria; phylum Omnitrophota; class Gorgyraeia; order B26-G9; family B26-G9; genus M55B170. The sequence continues at coordinate 3,310 of JAGYOO010000181.1, forward strand.
CTGGATCATAATTTTGATTGATAATCAAAATATCATCAATCAAAGTCTCAACCTCTACTTCTATGCGGTTAGGGGAAAAGAACTTTACCGTCGCCTGGCCTTCCTGTTTCAGGAAAGAGACTTCACCGGCATATGATTCGGACTGTTCCGGCAAAGCATTACACAAGACGGCTCCACTGTCATAAAACCCGTTTTCCATGCAAATTCCCCGATTGGAAAGCAGTAAAGGATATGTTCTCAACGCGTCAATCCATATAGTTTGATCATACCCCTGCCGGAAGCTTTTCTCCTTAACGATTCTCTCTGCCGGCTGAGTAAAAGCCTCTTCTAAAATCGGGCGGCTTACCAGAATCAGGTCTGTGACGATAACTGCCATTAAGAACAGCACAAATGGCTTCCGT
>JAGYOO010000182.1 GCA_018399295.1 Candidatus Omnitrophota bacterium
GCGCAGGACTTTCCAGGGCCTTAAATCCAGCCGGGATTCAGCCGTATACTCGTCTTTCAGCCGGTACTGGAGCACCTCAAACTGCAAAGGTCCGACCGCTCCCAGCAGAGGCGCGGTGGTTGAAGAATTATCCAGAAAAAAAGTCTGAACAATATTCTCCGCCAAAAGATGTTCCATCCCCTTGCGAAATTGCTTATTCTTGGAAGGGGTCATGTTCTGCAGAAAAGCGAAACATTCCGGGGCAAAGCGGGGGATTTCCTTAAACACAAGGTCTTTTTGAGTGCTGATTGTGTCGCCGATCCGAAAATCCAACTTCGTGACAAAACCGATGATGTCACCGGGGAAGGCCTCGTTCATCACCTCCCGGCTCCGGCCGAAAAGATTGTACGAATCAGACAGCCGCACATCACGTCCGGACCGGGCATGATAGACTTTGGTATCGCGGCAAAACCTTCCCGAGCAGACCCGGGCAAAAACCACCCGGTCCCGGTGCAGGGGATTCATATTCGTCTGAACCTTGAACACAAAAGCGGAAAATCCGGGGTGATCCAACGGAACCGGTTTTTCATTCGTCATCCGGGGCGTCGGTTCGGCGGAAAACTCCAGAAACCCCTTTAACAGAAGTTCGATGCCGAAATTATTTACGGCGCTTCCGAAAAAAACAGGGGTACTCTTTCCCCGAGCTACCGCCTCGGAGTCAAGCCCCCCATGGGCGAGGTCCAGCATTCCCAGCTCTTCGACAAATTCATCATACCGCTGTTCCGGCAAGGCCTGCCTGATAAAGGAGTCTGTCAGGTCATGCACTGATACCGGCGCCTTAAACGATCCGCCGGGAACGCGCTCAAAAAGATGGGTTTCTTTTTTTCTTCTGTCGTAGATCCCCTTAAAATCTAGACCGTTACCCAACGGCCAGTTAATCGGAAAGGCATGCAGGCCGAGAACATTCTCCAGCTCATCAATAAGTTCCAGGGGTGATCTTGCCGGGCGGTCAAGTTTATTCATAAACGTAAATATCGGTATTCCCCGCTTGCGGCAGATTTCAAACAATTTTCGGGTCTGATTTTCAATCCCCTTGCCGGCGTCGATCACCATGATCACCGCGTCGACCGCCATCAACACCCGATAGGTATCCTCGGAAAAGTCCCGGTGGCCGGGGGTATCGAGCAGGTTCAGGCGGTAACCTTCATAGTTAAACTGGAGAACAGTCGAAGAGATCGAGATCCCGCGCTTCTTTTCCAGTTCCATCCAGTCCGAGGCAGTCTCCCGCTGCTGTTTTTTCGCGGTCACTGATCCGGCCAGATCCAACGCGCCTCCGTATAGTAAAAGCTTCTCGGTTAAGGTCGTCTTCCCGGCATCAGGATGGGAGATGATCGCGAAGGTCCTCCGGCGAGCGGCCTCTGTCCTGATCCTTGCCTTATCATTCATGTTGGGGTTCCCTGTTTTCGTCAAGCTTTAAGAAAAATGCCTGATCGCCTTATCTTTTTTTCTTTTTTAACTCTGCCTCTAAAAGCTGGTCAATCCGATCCATCAGGTCGTTTCTCTGCTGATTGACCGCGTCGATCTTTCTCTTTACCCTGCCGATACTGGCCAGGGACACGTCTTCTTTCCGGGCCTCGTCTTCAAGCTGCCAAAGCTCGAAATTCTTTTTGGTCAAGGCGTCAATCCCCCGGGACAAAGAACTTATTTTACCGATCCTATTCATCTGTTCCGGCTTATTATACAGCTTAAGTTTTTCATCCTTCAGAACCGTGCCGGTCTGATGGGCGGTCTGGATAAACTGCTCGATCTCTGCCAGCAGCGCCTTCTTCTGACGCTTTAAAATCACCCGTTTATCCTGAAGATGCTGCCGGGAAGCACCCTTCTTCGACCGCAGCATCCGGCCCAGATAAAATTCCCGTATTGATTTTATGGAAAGCTTGTCGATTAAACTGCCTAATGTCTCGGCCATCCTCTTTTCCTCCTTTAGAAGCCTCAATAAAATCAGGAAAGATCCAGGCGTTCCCTGACCAGCCTTAAAACATCCTCCACCTTGATCGCCTCCATGCACGGACCGAAATCGATTCCAGGATTATCCTTGCGGCATGACGGGCCAGGTCCGGGATAGCAAGGCATACAGGGCAACTCAGTTTTCGGCCGAATGATGTTGCGGCGATGGAAATACGGATAAAAATGCTCGCAGGACGTTGCCCCATATAAGCCAATAGTCTCGACACCCATACAGCTGGCTAAATGCAAAAGGCTGGAATCCGGGCCAATAAACAATCGGCAGCGCCGCAGCAGTGCCATAGCCTGAGCGAGGATGGTTTTACCGGAGATTATGTTCGGAGATATCTCTTTTCCCAAGCGTCGGCCCAGATCATTGTCCGGCATCTTCCCCAGATTAATAACCTTAACTTTTAACCGGTCCAATTCTTCTGCCAGCGTATTCCATTTTTCCAGGGGCCAGCTCTTCAGCGACCAGGCTGCCAGCGGAAGCACGCCCACCAAAATATCCTGCCCGCTTACGCCCTTAGCTTGAAGAAAGTCATCACAAAACCGGGAATCTTCTTTTGTTACGCTGAAGTCAAACACCGCGCCCTCGACAGCCAGACCCTGCGCGCGGAGAACGTTAAGATACCGGTCAACCGGGTGCTTATCCCGTAACCGCGCCTGGTTGTCCACGCGCCAGACAGCGGGGATGCCCAGCAACTGATAGGTCCGCGAGTTTTTAAGAACAACAGCCAAGTCAAACCGCTCCCGTCTTAACCCCCGGACAAACCGCAGCCGGCTAAAAATTCCGTTATCTTTCCCGTTACGGTCAAAGGTAATAACCCTGTCAATACCGCAATGACCGGCCACGATATCCCGGCAGCGGGAGGATGTCAAAAAAGAGACTTTCGCCTGGGGATAATTTCTCCGGAGCGCCGGAATTACCACCAGGTCATAGCAAACGTCGCCAATATTCGAATGTCCGAAAACTAATATATTTCTCACTCGTCCCTTTCAAGGGCAAAAATAAATCACCGCAAAACATCTCATGTATAAACTTGAAAAACTATCTCGCAAAAGAGGAAGCGACCTTAGGGCGGAGAAACCAAAGAGGCCAATACCATTGCCCGGAAGTCCGGCAAAAGGAGAGAATCTACTGTCATCGGGATTATCTTACGCTACCCCTGAAAGGCTGTCAAGCCGGAACAAAAACAGCGCCAGGGCTGCCGTCCACTTATTCTTCGCCGCCCGAGGCATTTTCCGCCGCGACTTCTTCGCTTGCGGCTTTTTCAGAATATCCCGCCGCGGGCTCTATTCCGGTTTGAAGCATTCTGCTGACAAAATGAGCGCTTTGAACCTCCCCTCTCTCGAGGAACAAGGCCTCAGCCTTTTTAAAGTTTTCCTCTGCCTCGGGAATCAGGCCGGAAAAGGTAAGGGTGATGCCCAGGCCGGCGTAAGCCTCCGCGAAATCCGCGTCAAACATAATGGCCTTTTGGAAGTTCTCTATCGCCGCCTCGAATCGCCGGGAGGCCGAATAAGCGGTTCCAAGGCAGAAGTAATTCCACTTGTATCCGGGATCAAGCCGTTCCGCGGTTTGAAGCTCGTTAATTGCCGGGGGAAACTGCTCTCTAACGGTGTAGTAGATGCCCTTGCACAAATACTGGGCGTGCTCCCGGGTTATCTTGCCCGCATTCACATCTTCTATTATCTTTAAATTGTTTTTTTTTGCTATTTTACATAT
>JAGYOO010000183.1 GCA_018399295.1 Candidatus Omnitrophota bacterium
TGGGCAAACCTCAAAGACAGGAGATCGGTCGGGTTGTGGCCAGGCTGCGGGAAGAAAAAAACCTGAGCATAACAATGCTGGCCCGCGAGGCGGTAATTCTGCCGGATGTGGTAAGAAGCATGGAAAAAGGCAATGGGGAACTTCAGAATCTTGAATCAATATGCCTGGCCTTGGGAGTGGAAACAGCCATGGTTGTCAAACAGGCATTGGCGAATATAAAGTCTGAACACCTGGACCGGGTAAAAGGGGCGGCGATTTCGGTAAAACCGGCGAAGTTGTCGCGGAATATAGAGAAGGCGATATGAGGCAGAGACGAAGTTGTTGGATGCTTGCTGTTTCTGTTTTAGTGGTCTCTGTTTTTCCCGTCATGGATTTGTCCGCGGCCGACGATTCCTTCCTCAGTCCCCGGCTTCTTTTGAATGCCTCTGCTGTTAAGGAATTTTTTAATGCAGATAATTTCGGCGACAATAACGGTTTTGCGACAGATCATAAAGGACCGGTTGTAAGCGAAATCAGTGATGGGCTGGAAGAATACTTGGATCAAGGGGAGGATTATCTAAAAGAGATACTCAGCCGCGAACGGAGGTTAAAGTTTATTTCTTCTTTAGAAGGGGGGAAACGGGCGGTTGTCTACAGTGTCCGGCATTCGGTTTACGGTCGCGCGATCGTTAAGATCGTGACTATGGAGATCGGAATTGAGTATGGGACAAGCGAATTATTCGTGATCCTGGACCATTACCGGAAAAGATTTAAAGATCTTTCTCCCTTTCCCGCGCCATATGAGCTTATTTTCTTACCAAAGCTTGGTCTCGCCGTAATCGTTCAGGAGATGTTGGAAGAGTATACGCGGGACGATATGATGGATATGCTGGAAGAGCGGGGGCTTTCTTCAAGCGAGGCGCTGTCGATGATCCGGGAATGGGAGATGCGAAGTCTGGCTCGGATCTGGCGGGAAAGTTTTCGTTTGCCGGGATTTGAGGGGATGTGCGTGGATGACATCGTTTCTCAGGATGTGCGTTACATCAGGAGTAACGGGGAATGGGTGGCAAAGTTTGTGGATCTGGAGGAAAGAAAGTTCTATCCGAATCCCGCTGATTTTGTCTATTTTTATACTCAGACGAGTTATGAGTATGAATTTTCCCAAGTGATCTCCGCCCTGATGGATGAAGCTGATTCGACGGCACGGCAGGTGATTGAACGGAAGATTACGGCAAGCCGGGCGTTTTCGGAAAAAAATTATCCTGCCAAACCGGTTAAAGCCGCGTTGGAGAAAAGAACGGCAGGGATGGGGTCATCTTTGATTTTTACTGTCCCGGGGAACGAACTCTCCTTGTCTCCCGTTATTCGTGTCCGGGTTTTCCCGGGAAACTCTGTTTGAAAGGGTGCCTCTCCCGGCTTGTTTTCTTGCCAGGTTTTTTCTGTTAAAATAGAATTCGGAAATCTGATCCTTTTTGATCAGGATAGAGTTGTTCTGAAACTGTTAAAATTAAATCGAAAGAAGCTCAGAGGATGAAGTAATGAGTGGAAAAGGTATTTATCTGCCCCCGGCTGGCGGCGATCCGGTTTGGTTTGAGACGTTGTTTCAGATCAGTCTGTTCTTAACCCCAATGCTGTTTCTGCTCCTGATAATAATGTCGATAGGACCATGGAGCAGACGCGTTTGGGAGAAGAATGTCGGGATTGCCGTTGGGTTCGCGGTAATGCCGATTATTTCCTGGATTCTGAACTTTTTTTTTCAGATCCCGGCCGGCCTCTTGCTGCTTACCCTATGGGGGGTATTAGCCGGATCGTTAGTGGGAGTACGGATGCGGCGATTGCAAGAAAGAAAGGCCGCTCGAAATAAGGGAGATATCTGGATCTGTTCCGGCTGCGGGGAAGAAAATGATAAGTTGCTGCTAAGCTGCCGAAAGTGCGGCCAGCGGCAGACTCCTGAGGCGCGTTGAACTCCATGTCTGCCTGTGCTATAATCATAGCATGGGAGAAAAGAAGATAATTGCCACAAATAAAACTGCTGGTTATCGTTACGATATCAGTGAAAAAATCGAAGCCGGTATCGAGCTCAGGGGAACTGAGGTAAAGTCTCTGCGCAAGAACAAGCTTGATCTGAAAGACAGCTTCGCCCGGGTTGAACGTGGGGAGCTGATTCTGTATAATTTGCACATAAGTCCCTACTTTGAGGGAAGTTATAATAATCCAGATCCTCGTCGGCCGCGGAGGCTGCTGGTTCATCGCAAGCAGATCGACCGCCTGATGGGTCTGATCACTCAGAAGGGCTTGACTTTAGTGCCGGTTAGTGTATATTTTAATGCGGATAACCGGGCAAAGCTGGAGCTGGCCGTGGGCAAGGGCCGAAAGCTTTACGATCAGCGCGAGAAGATCAAAAAAAAAGAAGTCGATCGTCAGTTGCGCAAGGCGGTAAGCGTCAAAAGATAGTTCTTTAACATAGAACCCTTATACTTAACACCTGACACTTTACACTAAAGAGGGGGTGATTGGGTTCGACTTGAGTAGGTTAGGCAAGAGCAGCATGCCGAGGTGGTCAGGAGGCCTCGTCCCGTAAGGGTTCCCTGCGAAAGCAAGGGAGAAAACACCTGGCAAACACACAAACGCTGAAACTAAAGTTCCAGCCACGGTGGACGCGCTTCTGTCGAAGATCGGTACTGGGGTTTCCCATCCGTCCTTTGGTGGAGTCGCTCCGCTCGCAAGCGTCGCCTTATAACCTAAGGTGACCCGTTTTCCGGTCAGGGCCTGCGGGGCCGGAAGACGTCATTCAGCGGGATCGTTCCGGATGATCGCTTTCGGCGTCCGGGATTAAACTTACGAGAGCTGCTCTCCGGTATCCTGTCTGTCGGGAAAATCGGAGATAAGATCAATAGACAGACTAAACATGTAGATACTCTTGTCGGTCGCTTAAGGACGCGGGTTCAATTCCCGCCACCTCCACCAAAATTAAAAGCCTTCCTCATTGAGGGAGGCTTTTTTTTGTGGCGGCTTTTAATTTTCCATAGGGGAAACGAGTTTCCCCCTCTTGGCGCTCGCCAGCCTGAAGGGGGCTCGCTGTCACCCCCTTCCTAAAGGTAGGAAAATCCCTGAATTAAGAGAAGGGGGGGAGTCTGTGGAGTTACAAGGTTATTACTCCGAACTCCAGTGACTTCTTCCGTATTCTGTTATGAGCTTATGAGCTCATCAGCTATCAGTCTTAGGTCTTCTGTTATGAGCCCCGAGCTTTTTTCCCGACTTCGGACTTCAGACTTCCGACCTCTGATGTGAAAACGTTGAGGACCTCTTCAACCGAGGTTGCGTTTATGACTTTTTCGCATGATTCGGTCGTGTGCAGCGGTTCGACTAGTTCCGCGAGCGCTTTAAGATGTGTCTCCGGAGGCGCTTCTTTCGGGCTGAGAAGGAGGAGGAGGATGTTGGCGTCCTGGGTGGTATTAGGCATCTTCCAGCCGCTGCGGTTTACTCCGAGAAAAGCCGTTGGTGTCGTGACCTGTGATACGTGCGCATGGATCAGGACTACTCCGGGGGAAAGCTCCATGGGTTCGCTTTGAGCCATGTCCCGGAGGTGGCCTGATAATGTTTCAATAGTGTCGTCCGGTCCTTCCAGCCCCTCAGTGACAATGTTGCGGATGGCTTGGCTGACGGAAGTGCCTTTAAGTCCGATCTTAATATGGCCCGGTGGTAGCAGGGACAGGCAG
>JAGYOO010000184.1 GCA_018399295.1 Candidatus Omnitrophota bacterium
TTCAATAAGTGTCAGATAATAATCAAGCAGAGCCTTTTGGATCCTGTCTTCCGGGATATTGTTCTTTGGATAATCCGGATACGTCAGCCAGGCCAGGGCTTCTTTAAGTTTTCCCTCAGACAGTTTTGTCCGGTCTCTGTAGGCCTGTTCAAGCGTAAGCTTCTGCACGGCCTTTAAGAGTCCCTCTTTCAGGTCCGATTCCTGGTTCAGGAGCGATTTTTCAGAATCAAGCAGCTTTGCCAGCTGTTCACGGGTCTTTTCGTCCAGCCCGGGCAGGCTGGTCTCGATCAGCGCCTGCAGGCTGTTCAAGGCGGTATAGTACGAAGGTTCACGATAAACCGCGGTGGAAAGGTCGGGACGGCTGATGTCCTTCGCCGCCTCGGCTACCTGGGCAGGTTCTCCACCCGATACCATCTCAAACTTTATCTTAGCCGCCTCCGGCAGTCCCATCTGCAGGGCCAGCCGGCTGTAATACTCGGTACTTTCCAGTTGTGCCTGGCCCTCGACAAACTCCCTGTTAAGCCGCGAGAGCATGGCGCTCAGCTTAGGCGCGGTCAGGGCCTCACCGCGGAACACGCCGCTGATATCTCCCACATTCATCACGACTAAAGCGGCAAGCAGTTCATCCTTACCGATACCAAGGGCCGCCGCGGCGTCCAGCCTTCTGTTCATGTTGGTGTAGGTATCGTCACCCGAAGCTAGCAGGGTGAACGCGCTGTGGTTGGCTACCAGGAAAGCGCCCAGTTTTTGATCGCTCTCATTGAACCCGAACCTGGCGAGCACCGCCGGAGCCATGGCCTCGCCTATCGTGAGATGCCGTTCCCAGCTCACGGTCTTACCCAGGTCATGCAACAGCACGCACAGAGACAGGAACAGCTTAGCGTCATCTCCCCTGCCTTCCGTGTTCAGCCTCAGACTTGCAGCCGCCTTGAACCGGTGGGCAAGATCGCGGAATCCAGTAAAGGTAAGGTCAGCCAGGCCGGGCATCTCCACCCGGTAACGCTGCAGCAGCTTGTTGAACAGCTCGGTATCCGTTACCTCGCCCTGGCTGTCCAGCAGCTTGGCCGCCTCTTCCACGTAATACAGCCGCCGCACCGCCCGCAGAGAGTGCTCGAACATATTCAGGTTATGGTGCCGGTCCGGATAGGCATTCTCACTCAGGTCCTTCAGTTCCGGCACGACATCGAACAGCCGGCCTTCCCGGGCAAAGGCCTCGAGTACAGCGGCAGTATTGGAATCGACAGCCGCCTGCTTCAGTTCCTCATAATCTTCCTCTCCGGGCGCGGCAGTCCGCGACTGTTCGTAGTCATAGAGTTTTTTCAGGGCACCGAAATCGCCGGCCGCGACCCGGTTTCTCAGGTCTTCTTTTTCCAGCGACTTTTGGCTGACAGTCGAGGGATCTTCGATAAAGGTGATGCCGGTCGAATTGAGCGAAGCGATGAGGCGAATAAGTCCGGTAAACGAAGGTACCTCCGCAGCTGTTGCCAGTTCTCCGACAAACTCCCGGTTCAGGCCGTAGCGCGCCGCCTCCTGCATCACATGCCGCAGGCCGCCCTCTTCCAGCTCAACACCGACCTCGCTCCCCAGGCTGCCTTCGAAGGACTGGAACACGTTCCGGCCTCCGCCCAGCACCAACCGCGCGAAATCCTGCTCAGTCAGGTCCGCGACGCGCTCTACTCCCAGCTCCGTGAGCACGGCCTGGATATCCTCTTCCGAGATATTCTTAAGGGAAAGTATCTTTTTTCTGGACTCGTCCTGGTCCTGAACCAGTGAAACCAATCGGGCATTATTGTAAAGGTATACGAATGAGTACCAGAGCTCGTTAACAGCGGAAGTCCGGGGCAGACGTTCCACCCAACGCGAAAACTCCCAACCGTTGCGTTCCTGCAGCAGGGCCAGGCCCAGACTGACCATCTCCTGAGACACGCCGGCTTCGGCAAGGGCCTCCACCTTCGGCCGCAGGACTCTGTCGCCCCAGATCCTCATGACCTGGTCCGGGGTCAGCAGGGTCTGATTGTCAAGGTGTGCCTCAAAGTGGTCGTCCAGCATCCGCTCGATATTCTCCCGGACGTTTGCCTGGAGTCCGCCGCGGGTCCCTCCCTTGAGCAGCACTACGGCCCGCGTATCCCGCTGGTGCCAGAGTTTCTGAAGCAGAGCCAAACGCTGCCCACTGAGAATCGACTTCTCGTTTTCACTTGAATCCTTCTGTCTCTGTATCGCCTGCGCCACCTGGTCAGGCGTAAGATTGCTCGTATCGATGCTGATAAACAGACCGGGATAGTTCTTAAGGTTCTCGGCCACCTGGTCTTCGAGATCGCGCCTGAGCAGCCGCTGTTTTATCTCATCCAGCTCCGCGGCGGTAGGGTTGTGATTGCCCGCAGCCGCGGCCTCACGCCGGGCCCGCTCTTCCGATGTACCGGTCAGGTAGACGTTTACCAGGGTGTTGGGGGCATAGCCGCGTCCGGCCAGCACCACCTGGCCCCGGCTCGCCAGGGCATCCCGGACCTGCCGTTCCCGGTTAAGGGTAACGCGGCGGTACTCCGGTATTGTCCGCAGTATCCCGTTAGCGATTTCCACGTCCTCGCTGTGCAGCAGGGTATCGGAAACAAGCTTTCCGTTCACCCAGGCCTCTCCGTTCCGGAAATCCACCTTGACCCGGCTCAGGAAGTCCGTGATCCGCCGCAGGTCCTCCGAAGTCAGCCTGTCGGCCGCGTCGGTCTCATCCAGCCCCACGGTCAGGTCCAGCTTCCCGCTGTACTGCGCGTTCAGAAGCTGCCAGGCAAAGGCGCGATAGACCATGCCGGAATCAAAGTAAGCGGCACGGAGACTTTGCGCCAGATTCTTTGCCGCCGTGGTCTTACCGCTGCGGGCCTGTCCAACGATATTTATGATCCGGTCCTGGCGAACGATCTGTTCAAACTCTTTCAGCAGTTCGGGCCCGCGGCTCTCCGGAGAGCTTACCAGCATATCACGCAGCAGCTCAACCCAGCGGTATTCCTGCCCCAGGGCCGGCAGCCGTTCTTCAATAAGCCAGCTGATAAAATCAATGTCCGAGATAATGCCCCTCTGCCTGGCCTGCCAGAAACTTTGGACCTTATTCGCGTCATTCGGCAGTTCCAACAGCTTCGCGGTAACAGCCTGCCTGAGCTCCCGCAGTTCCGGCGAATCCGGACTGAACACGTACTCGGCACGATCCAGGATGCTTTCCAAATCATTTAACTCGGTCGCTTTAAGATCAAGCACTGTAGACGGAGCGACCGCGGCGTTGCGCAGGTCCTGACTGAAGGCGTAGTCAAGGTAGTTGCGGTAGTTAGCAGGCGCTTTCGATCCGGCTTCAAATCCCGGCAGGGTAGCGAGCACGCGCTTGCGCCGCTGATCCTGTTCAGCCGCGGTCACCTGTACGGCCGTGCTGTTAAGAATGCTTTGGATAATCGGGATATCGGATTCAGTGTAATTATCGCCGCTGTCCTGGAACCGGGCCTGCAGATATCCGGTCAGCTGTTCCTGCCGTTCACTTGAGCTTACGGTCAGAGTATCCCTCGCCCGCTTGACGCGTTCGGCGGCAGCCTTCTCGTTCCGGATGGCACCCCAGACTGCCTTTTTGGTCACTGTATTTCCGGACAGGGTGGTCTGCTCGCTCTGCGGCAGAACCGCCTCAGGCAGAGACTCGTAGCCCTGCCG
>JAGYOO010000185.1 GCA_018399295.1 Candidatus Omnitrophota bacterium
CGCTGCTCCAAACGTAACACCTTGCTCCTGATCTTAACCGGCTCAGCCAGTGAAGGAAGCCGGAAACTCAGTTCGATCAGGGATCCGAGCTCAAGCGCCTCGGACAGCTCCAGCTGCATTCCATTGACGCTGATATCCACTGCCAGACATTCTCGGATATTACCAGTCCCTGGAATTTCATACTTGACCCTGATTGTCGCCTTAATCCGATTATGCTCTCGCATTTCGGCAAAGAATCCTTTTGGTTGATTCATCTTATCTCCTTGTCATTTTCGAAGACCGATCATAACATCTTCTCTTCCGAGAACTTCCTCCAGCTTTGAAATCAAACGGTCATTTATCGAAACTCCGGCCTCGGTCCGCACTTTGACGCAGCGGCGGCTCGAAGCCATGGTAAGATGTACCGGAACGGAGCCGGGATGTTCGGTCAGAATACTCTTTATCCTGGCCAGAAGATTGCGTTTTAAATCCACGGCAGTTATGTTTAAACTAAGACTGTCGATCAACGCCCGGTTAATATCCTTTACGGGTATTACATCCGTTACAATTACCTTTGGCATATCCTCCCTGATATCCACCTGCCCCCTTACGATCATTACCGCGTCCTCTTCCAAAAACGGGAACTTCTTGCTGTAAACTTCCGGAAATACCAGACCTTCGATGTTATGTTTTCCGTCTTCGATCAACAGTACAGCCATTTTTTCGGCTTTACGTTTAGTTATCTTTACCTTTACTTTGCTGATCACGGCTCCGAAGGCGACCTCTCCATTAGAAGAGCTGACCTTCCGGTCCAGGATCTTTTCGATATCAGACAACCCGAATCTTTTAAACAGAAGACGAAACGGATCCAAGGGATGAGCGGTAATATAAAAACCCAGCATCTTTTTCTCATAAGCCAACAGCTCCGGCAGCGGCCATTCCTCGCTCTGTCCGTTGCTTTCTGGCTTATCCGAAGAGATATTTCCGAATAGCAGCAGCTGCCCGTTCTGCTTGTCTTTCTGAATTGAATTTGCCAGGTTCAGCACCCGTTCGCTGTCAGCCATCAGCTGCGCCCGGGGAAGACCAAAGCTGTCAAACGCTCCGCACTTGATCAGACTCTCGATCACCTTTTTATTTACGCTGCGCAGATCGACCTGTTCGCAGAATTCATACAGTGAGGAAAAAGGCCCTCCCTCCCGCCGCGCCTTGATCACGGCATCGACAGCGCCCTGCCCAACGTTCTTTACAGCCGAGAGTCCGAATCTGATCGCCTTACTGTCTACGACGGTAAACTGAGAAAAGCTTTCATTGATATCCGGAGGCAGGATCCTTATCCCCATCCGGCTGGACTCATTTATGTATAAAGCGATTTTATCGGAATTATCTTTCTCACTGGAGAGCAGCGCGGCAAGAAATTCAACCGGATAGTTAGCTTTAAGAAACGCGGTCTGATAGGAAATAAAGGCATAGGCAGTAGAGTGGCTTTTATTGAAACCGTATCCCGCGAAATACTCGATTAGTTCGAATACTCTTTCAGCCACCTTGCGAAGAACGTTATTTTTCTGCGCGCCCTCCATGAACGCAGTCTTGATATTCTCAATGACCTCTTTTTTCTTTTTCCCCATGGCCCGACGCAGGATATCGGCCTGGCCGAGTGAAAACCCGGCCAGCACATTAGAGATCCGCATGACCTGCTCCTGATAAAGGATAATCCCGTAGGTATCCCGCAGCACAGGCTCAAGCAGCGGATGGTCATACCTGATTCCTTTACCCGAACGTTTCCTTTTTATAAAATCATCGACCATGCCACTCCCCAGCGGCCCGGGACGATACAAAGCCAGCAGCGCGATAATATCCTCAAATTTATCCGGCTGAAGTTTTTTCAGGATGTCCCTCATTCCCGCGCTTTCCAGCTGAAACACTCCCAGGGTATCAGCACGGCAGAAAAGTTCGAAAGTATTCCTGTCCGTAAGATCGATCTTATTAACGTCGATTTCCCGGTTCCGGGTACGCCGGATGATCTTCACGGCCTGATCGATAACCGTCAGAGTCTTTAAACCAAGAAAGTCCATCTTCAGCAGACCGATCTTTTCCAGTGACTTCATTGTGTAACCGGTGGTGATCTGGTCTTCGGATGATTTGAACAACGGAATGTATTCGCACAGTGGCCGATCGCCGATAACCACTCCCGCCGCGTGAGTCGATGCGTGCCGGGTAAGTCCTTCCAGAACCAGAGCGATATCGATCAGCTTCTTGATGATTTCGTCTCTGGCGTAGGCAGTCTTGAGTTCCGGCTCGATCTCCACGGCCTGAGCGAGAGTTATGGAAGGATCCGCGGGAATAAGTTTCGCGATTCGATCAGCCTCGGCATAGGGCAGGCCAATGACCCGGGCCACATCCCGGACAACTCCTTTAGCCGCCATTGTCCCGAACGTGATTATCTGCGCAACATTATCCCGCCCGTATTTTTCCGTCACGTAACGGATCACCTCATCGCGGCGCTCATAACAGAAGTCAATATCAATATCCGGAAAGCTTACCCGTTCCGGATTAAGAAACCGCTCAAAGAGCAGATCATAACGCAGTGGGTCGATCTCAGTGATCCCCAGCAGATAACTTACAATACTACCGGCGGCAGAACCGCGGCCCGGACCGACCGGAATCCGGCTTTCGACCGCGAACCGGACAAAGTCAGCGACAATTAGAAAGTAACTGGCAAACCCCGAGCTCTCAATTACCTTCAGTTCCCGTTCCAGCCGCTCCCGAATCTCGTCGGTCGATTCGGGATAACGTTTCGGAATCAGATTGAAGCATTCCTCGCGAAGAACCCCGATGTCCGTCTTTCCCTCCGGCAGCTTAAAATCAGGCAGATGGGTCTGGCTGAAATCAAGTTCAAGATCGCACATGTTCGCTATCTTCAGTGTATTACTGATCGCCTCGGGAACATCTTTGAACAGCCGCCTCATCTCCTCCTCTGATTTAAAATAGAATTCTTCAGTGGACAGACGCATGCGGGAGGCATCTTCAAGCGTAGTCTGGGTCTGAAGACAGAGCAAAATCTCGTGAGCCTGAGCCATCTCCCGGCGAAGATAATGAACATCATTCGTGGCCACTACCGGGATTCCAAGTTCCCGACCCAGTTTTATCAGCCCCCGGTTTACTGCCGCCTGTTCCGGGATCCCGTGATCCATCAGCTCCAGATAAAAACTGTCAGGCTCAAACACATCCCGGTAAAAAACAGCGCTCTCACGCGCCTTGTCCATTTCTCCAGCCATGACCGCCGCGGCGATCTCGCCCTTAAGACAGCCGGACATTCCAATGAGCCCGGATACAAATTCACGCAGCACCTCGCGGTCAATCCGAGGTTTATAATAAAATCCTTCTAAATATCCGATCGAGACCAGGCGAACCAGATTCTGATATCCATGAAGATTTTTTGCCAGCAGACATAGATGCATCGGCCGGCCAACTCCCTGCTTTTTCAACCGGCCTTCGGGCGCGATATAGATCTCACACCCGATAATCGGCTTTATACCGTTTTTCTTCGCCTCGGCATAAAACTCGACCGCCCCGAATATATTCCCATGGTCAGTGATCGCCAGAGCGGGCATCTTGTGCGCGATCGCTTCTTCTACCAGCTGCGGAAGCTGGCAGGCGCCGTCCAGCAGACTGAACTGAGTATGCACATG
>JAGYOO010000186.1 GCA_018399295.1 Candidatus Omnitrophota bacterium
CGCGTCCAGCCCGGCGCGTACCGCCGCTCCGGCAATGATTCCGGACATCTTCAGAACCCCATGAAATCTCAACCCGCAGATTATTATTTTCTGTTCAGGATTTATCGGTATCATCAATAATCGCCCCTTGGGGACAGACCCAGGCACAAAGACCGCAGCCAACGCAAAGCTGGCTGTTAATCTCCATTTTTCCATTTGTTGCGAGTTTTAGCGCCGGACAAGCCAGCTTTTCCAGACAGCGACCGCAGCCCTGACAAGCTTGGGGATCAATCCGCATTTTTTTCCGGACATTGCCGGATTCGAATATCAAGCAGGGACTGCGGGATATTACAACTCTTACCCCGCGGCCTTTTATGGCTAAGGCAAGAGTATCTTTGGCGACATCAGGCTGGAACGGATCTATCACATGCACCTGATCCGCGCCACAACTCCGAGCCAAGTCCTCAATAACGATCTCTTTTCCGCCCCCCCCCCCTGATCCGGGATTAAGCTGCCCTCCGGTCAGGGCCACTCTCCGGTTATCCAGAATATAAAGCAGCAAATCACGCCGGTTACTGCAGGCGCTTATCAGGGCATTGATTCCACTGTGGAAAAACGTGGAATCTCCCATCACCGCAATCACCTTCTGTTCCTGTTGAACAAGTCCGATTCCTATCGCGATTCCAATGCTTGACCCCATGCATAAAGCAAGATCGATTGAACGAAACGGAGGACGCACCCCGAGAATATAGCAGCCTGAATCGCCCACAGTCACAACCCGGCCGCCGCATAAATCGACCGTCTTTCTTAAATTATAAAAAGACGCGCGATGAGGACACCCCGGACAAAACTCTATCTGCTTCTGGCTCCGGTCAGAGCGGAGCTGAGGACGTTTGAAAAAATCTATTTTAAACCCCGCTCCTCTTCCTTTTACTATTCCGGCTTTAAGCAGATTTGTCTCTATCTGCCTTGCGTCCATTGCCTCTGTCTTCTCCGGCAATCCCAGAATAGTCACATCTCCGGCTGAAAGCCTTTTTACTTCCTCTTCCAGATATGACGAAACTTCTTCGACGATCAGTATCTTCTTTTTATCCGCGATAAATTTTCTCACGATTTTTTCCGGCAGGGGATGGAACCAGCCCAGACGCAATACCGGAATGCTTTTTTCCGCGTTCAGCGCGGTTAACGTCTCGGATACAAGCCCGCAACCAGATCCAGTGGTTATAATACCGAACTCGCTCTTGACCGAATCCGACAGATTAAAACGGCTTTTTCCCGCGAGCGCGGACAGGAGAAGCTGCTTTTTTTCCAACCTTTTTTTGCCGATCGCGGTGTTAATTCCGGCAATCACCCAGCTTAAATCCTTTACCGATAACACCACCGATTTCTCTTCGACAGGTGGCAAGCTTCTTTTAATCAGCCGACCACGGCTATGGAGAACCGATCCGCTGACCCGGATAAAGACCGGGATCTTCATATCCTCTGAAATCCTAAATCCCTCTCTGACCATTTCTCGAAGCTCTGCCGGATCGGCCGGTTCCAGCCCCGGCAATCCCACGGCCTTAGCGTAAAATCGCGTATCTTCAATAATAGTCGTATTAAGCCCGCGGGGATCATCGGCGCTGATTATCAGCATTCCGCCTTTTAACTCACCGTATGGAATATGAAATAAAACATCGGCAGCGGCATTAATTCCAAGATTTTTGGCGATAAACACTGCCCGGACGCCGGAGATGGCGGCTCCTGTCGCGATTTCCAAAGCAACCTTTTCATTGGCCGGCCATTCCGCGTAAATCTTACGGGCCTTCTGAAAGGGCTTAAGATTTTCAAGTATCTCAGTGCAAGGCGCCCCTGGATAGCCAACAGCTACCCTTACCATCCCTTCCAATAGCCCCAGAGCCGCGGCCCCGCTGCCCGAAATACACATCGGTTCTCCTTCACGAGTCCTTTCTATCAGCCTCTGGTCAAGCTCAATCAACTCTTTGCCTCCATCCTGTACGGAAGTAACTGTTGCCCCATAAGAAACCTGAAGTTCCCGCTGCTTAACTGAAATCCGACAAAATGCATCTTGCCTTCACAAGGTTGTTCCCCCTTATGAATAAGTCGCCCGAAATATGTCTCATTGCCGCGGCTGCATCTGAGCTCAGGATAGCGAACCTCGAAACACCAATCCGTACGCGGGCTTTTAAGCGGCAGGCAAATCTTCCAAACTGAAAAACCTTTTCCGTCCGAATCAAAAGAATCGCACGCCGACAAAGACACCAGAAAATCAACGTCTTCCTGTTCCCAATCCTTAATCACTCTTACCTGAAACCCAAGTCCTCCGGTCCCATTTTCCAGGGGAAACAGATTACACTCCACCTTCTGATGAACCCAGAATTCCCATAATCCGCGGGCGATAACCACAAATCCATAATAATCAATGGGCACGCAGACTACTTGGTCCCGCATAAAATAACAGCACATCTTTCTGATTACCGGCCTGCCCCGCCACTGCCACTTATACGTCTCCAGAAGCCGGACAATGGTTCCGACCGCGCTGTGCAGCAGATCCGGCCGGCGGCGAAAGAAAACTGACCCCATCAACCATTTTATCACGCCTTTCGGTATTCGCAATCGCAGCACTGTTATTCCCCGGATACAATTCCAAAACAGATCCTTCCGGCTTCGGGAATAAGCCGGATGCATGAAGAAATTATTCACTGCCTTTGCAGTATACTGCTCCTGCTCAGCCGGAGAAATAAACCCGTCCCGAATCGCCCGCTTGGTCAGTTCCGTCTGAGGAAACCAGCAGAGAGAAAAAAAGTTAACCCGGAACGGCCGCGGCAGCTGCATTAACAGCTCAATTACCTTCCGGTGATCATCTTCCTCTTCATAAGGATTATCGGTGATTATGTCATAGCAGACAAGGATCCTCTTTCTCTTCATGAATCGCGCGAACTGTACGATATCCCGATTGGACTGGCGGCGATTCATTATCTCTTGTGACACCCGCTCACTGCCGCTCTGGACCCCGATATTAACCTCCTCCAATCCACATCCTGCCAGTTTTTCCAGAACTTTTCTTTTCGTATATCGCGGATGAGCGTAACAGATAAACGGCTTGCCGATCTCAGACTGATACCGGCCGCAAAACTCACTGATCCAGTCTTCGTCAAAGGTAAAAATATCATCCCAGAATCTAACCGTATGAACATTACATTCCCTTGCCGCCTGTCTCAGCTCCTGGATTACATTATCCACGCTCCGGCGTCTTAAGTAAGTCCCCTTTCCCTCATACCTTTTTTTAAACACACTGTTGCAGCAGAAATCACAGCTGCTGAACGGACAGCCGCGGGAGGTCATAATCGGATAGGTACGGCAAGCGTAAGCGGAATGTATATTCGGCCGCTCTATCATCCGTCCAAAATGGACAAGAAACTTATTATCGTTCCGGGCAAAGTCAGGAAAAGGCAATACATCCAGATCGGAGATCAGCTCTCTCAATCCGTTTTTCTCGAGAGTCTCCCCCTGTTTTATCCACATGCTCTCGATCCCGGTCAGCGGTTTGCCATCGCGCACGCAACGGGCCAGCTCCAGCATCGGGTATTCGCCTTCGCCCAGGCAAACCAGATCCGCGTATTTAATGCACTCCTCTGGAGCGATTATAGCGCACCCGCTCCGGAAGAGATGTTCCCGTCA
>JAGYOO010000187.1 GCA_018399295.1 Candidatus Omnitrophota bacterium
ACTCGGGAATGCCGATTTTTCCGATATCGTGAAGTATTCCGGCGATCTGGATGCTTTCGACGAGATTGCCGGGAAGTTCAAGGGCCTGAGCCAGAGTGGTGGCGTAGCTGGAGACCTTTTCCGAATGTCCGCGCGTATACGGATCTTTTTCTTCGATTGCCTGGGCCAGGGCCTTGATGGTGCTGATATACGTGCCACGCAGGCTGCGGTAAAGACGGACGTTTTCCAGGGCGATTACCGCCTGGTTAGCCAGCATATTGAGTGTCTGCTGATCACGGTGATCAAATCCTGAACAGCCGGTCAAATAAACGCTGACCATGCCGAAGACCTTTTCTTTGCTGATGAGCGGAGCGCTGATTACCGACAGGGATCGGGGCTCGATCTTTTTCCGCTGATAATTATTAACCTTGATCAGGTTCAGGCCGATCCGCTTTGACATTATCTTTTCCTTTTTAATACTGGTCAGCAGCAAAGCGGTGTCTTTCCGGATCCGTTTGACCAATTCGGCCGCGAGCGGATACCGGTGGAATATGAACAGTTCGAAATTCGAGTCTTCGATAATCAACAGGGAGAAGAAGGAAAAATTGAGCATCTCAAGGATCGACTCTTTCATTATCTCAACGATTTTTTCCCTGTTGAAAGCGGAATTAAGGGCGCTGCTGATCACGTTGAAGCGAAACAGGTGCTGTATTTTTTCTTCAGCCTCAATGTATAGCTGGGCATTATGAATAGCGACCGCGCTTTCAGCGGCAAATTCCTCAATAACCTCCAGATCCTCCCGGATAAAGTCACGGCTTTGTTTCGAACGGTTAAGGTTAAGCACGCCGATGAGCTGTCCGGAAAGTTTAAGGGGGATGCTTAGAGAAGACCGGATCTTTTTCCGGGTGCCGCGGCCGATAAGCATGGCCTCTCCGCTCTCGGCCACGATGCCGGAGATGCTTTCTCCCGGGCGGACTCTTACCCGGGAGGCGATCTGCGGTGGGATTCCGCGGGAGGCGTGGATGCGCAGTTCCCGCCTGGTTTCATCATAAAGCATGAGCGATCCGGAATCGGCCCGGGTTCGGGAGAGCATGGCGGATAGAATCGACTGCAAAAGCTTGTCCAGATTCAAGGCTGATCCCAGGATTCGGCTTATCTCCCGGAGACTGGACAAAGAGGGGATATCTTTTTTAACCGGAATTATTTTTTCTTTCATCTTTTATGATTCTCAAAGGCCTTAAGCAGCCTTTTTATCGATAAAGGGTCAAAGGCAATAAAGAATCTTCCGGATACCGCGGTTATGGGCTCCTGAAAAAAAGTCTCGATCAACACGGCGTGCGAGGCTGTTCGTTCCAGGGTGTTAAAGGCGTTTTTCATGATCATTAACGGCATGCCGCTGATGAATTGAGGACAGGAAGGGAACACCGGTAGACGGGAGAGTGAGCTGAGCGTGGACAGATAGGAAGAGATGACTATGTTACCTACTTCCTTGAGTGCTGATATTCCAATCTGGGTCACAACCCGGGTCTGTTTGCCCAGGCCTCCTACGACCATCTCCATCAAGGTATAACCGGATTCCTCCTGAAAGATAAGCAAAGCGCTGCCTTCCACCGCGCCCAGGGTTTCCATGTGAATGCCGATAAGAGGATTGCTGTTCTGCGTGAATATCTTCTCCATCTTATCAAGTTCTACCAGTTGGAGGCGAGGCACGTGAAGTTCGATTTTGCGGAAGAGAATATGAGATAGCGCGACAGTCGCGTTTCCGGCGCAGATATTTCCAGCTTCCCGTAAGATGTCCCACTGTCGCTGATTAAAATTAATCGGCATAACTTCCTTGTTTGTGTTTTAACTATAACATGTTCAATGAATAGTGTCAATACGGATTTTGGGTTCCCAAAGTCTGGAATTTATGTTATCATAATTAAAATTTTGGATAGAGGGAGACTGATCTAAATGACGCAAACATTTTCCGGCGGCAAACATGTGCCCGGACACAAGGAATTGAGCCGGGACAAGGCCGTCCGAAACGCCGTCCTTCCGAAAACGGTGTTTATCCCGCTGAGCCAGCATACCGGCGCGCCTTGCGCGCCCCTGGTTAAACCCGGCGATATGGTTAAGGCGGGCCAAAAGATCGGAGAGAGTCAATCATTCATCTCTGCTCCGGTCCACGCGAGTATATCCGGAACCGTAAGGGCTGTCGAAGAATTCAACCATCCCGTGCTGGGCCGGGCCCTGTCCGTAATAATTGATTCAGACGGCAAAGATGAACCAGCCTTTTCTTCGCCAGATGAAAAGACCGTTGGTTCTCTCTCCCGGGAGGAACTGATCTCGATTATTAAAGACGCGGGGATCGTCGGCCTCGGTGGAGCGGCTTTTCCCACGCACGTGAAGTTAAGTCCGCCGCATCCTGTGGACACACTGATTGTAAACGCGGCAGAGTGCGAACCGTATCTGACCTGTGACTTTCGGCTGATGCTGGAACGGGTAAACGATATTCTCCAGGGGGTCCTTCTCGTTAAAAAGATCCTTTCCGTGAACCGGGTATTTATCGGAGTTGAGAGTGATAAGGCTGAGGCGACCCGGCTTCTGCGAAACAAGATTGTTCAGCTGAAACTGGATATCGAGGTTGTTCCTCTGAAGACAAAGTATCCTCAGGGCGCGGAAAAGCAATTGATCCAGGCGATAACCGGACGGGAAGTGCCGCCGGGAAAACTTCCGTTTGATGCCAATGTGGTGGTAAACAATGTGGGCACAATGCTGGCGGTTTATGAGGCGGTGTATCAGGGCTCTCCTTTGTTTCAGAGGGTATTGACTGTTACCGGGTCGATCGTCAGGGAGCCTGCCAATCTCCTGGTCCGGGTCGGCACCCTGTTTTCCGAACTGATCGAGCAGTGCGGCGGGCTTACCGAGCCGGCGGGTAAGCTGATTATGGGGGGGCCGATGATGGGGCTGGCCCAGTCTGCTCTGGATGTCCCGGTAATCAAAGGGACCTCCGGAATTCTGGTGCTGTCAAAAGAACAGGCTCGCCAGACTGAAGAAAGCGCCTGTATTCGCTGCGGCCGGTGTGTTGAGGCCTGTCCGGTAAATCTGCTGCCTTCCGCGCTGAGTGTCTGCGGTGAGGCCCGGAGGTTTGACCTGGCGGAGGAATATAATCCTTTTGATTGTATTGAATGCGGGACCTGTACCTATCTTTGCCCTGCACGTCGGCGGATTGTTGAATACATTCGCCTGATCAAATCGGTACTTAAGCGATGAATATGAAGGAAAACGGATTAATCGTAACCGCTGCGCCACATGTTCGTTCAGAAGAAAGAACGTCCCGGATAATGTGGACGGTGTTTTTCTCTCTGTTGCCGGCCGGATTGGTTGGGCTGTATGTGTTCGGTTTTTCTAACCTCGGAATAATAATTACCGCGGTAATCAGCGCCATGGCGGCGGAATGGACAGCCTGTTTGATCTTGAAGCGGCCGTGTACGATCAGGGACGGCAGCGCGGCCCTGACCGGGCTGTTGCTGGCATACAATATGCCTCCGGACTCTCCGCTCTGGCTGACGTTTATCGGGGCGGTGTTCGCGATAACCTTCGGAAAGATGCTGTTTGGCGGATTGGGATTCAACACGTTTAATCCGGCTTTGGTCGGGCGGGTGTTTCTGGTGGCCAGCTTCCCGG
>JAGYOO010000188.1 GCA_018399295.1 Candidatus Omnitrophota bacterium
ATATTCAAATTATTAGAAATAGGTTATCTGAAGAAGACAAGGAAGCGAAATATATCCTAAAAGGAGTTTATTTGGAATTAATAAAACTCTGTGCTCCCATGGTCCCATTTATTACCGAAAAAATCTGGCAAAAATTAAAAGATAAAAAAATTGTGGGGGAAGATTCTATTCATTTAACTAGTAATCAGCCGGGCCCGCGAAATTCTAAGCGGATTGGAGATCAACAGCATCTCTGGTGACGGGATCCTTTCCCAGAAAAATCAAATTCCGAAAAATGAAATCCAGAAGGAGTTGTTTCGCCCGGAGGAACATCCGCTGCTTAAGGAGCTCCGGGCCGCGGATATAAACCGTCTGAGCCCGCTGGAAGCGATAAATCTTCTTAACGAATGGAAAACCAGGCTGGAAGGAAAAAGTGAATAAAGTTAAAGTCCTGCCGCGTCGGATTACCGATAAGATTGCCGCCGGAGAAGTCGTGGAACGGCCGGCCGCGGTGGTGAAGGAGCTGGTGGAGAATGCTATCGACGCCGGTAGCGATCGGATTGAAATCAGGTTTGAAGATGCCGGCCGCAGATCGATCATTGTCAGTGATAATGGTTGCGGTATCTCTCCGGAGGATATCCAGGTTATCTGCCAGCCGCATGCCACCAGTAAGATCGATCAGGAGGTTGACCTGGAGAAGATCGAGACCTTGGGGTTTCGGGGCGAAGCTCTTTCCAGTATTTCCGCTGTAAGTATGTTCAGGCTCCAGTCCGCGCTTTGCGGCGCGGAATCCGCCTGGGAATTGTCGATCGAGGGCGGCGAACGGCGCGCTCTGGCTCGGGCCAGCCGCAATCAGGGGACAACCGTAGAGGTCCGGCAGCTTTTTTTTAATACCCCGGCCCGCTTGAAATTTTTAAAATCAGCCGGGAGTGAAACTTCTCAGATTATTCGGACCGTGACTGAGCTGGCCCTGGCCTATTCGGAAATCGGCTTCCGGCTGGTAAACGGGAAACAGGAGGTGTTTAACCTGCATCCGGGACAGGACCAGCGGGAACGGATCGAACTTCTGCTCGGCCGGGACGTTGCCGTTGGACTGCTTCCGGTGAAGGTAACCCTCGCTCCATTAACTATCAGGGGATTTATTTCTCCGGCGGGTAAAGGATGGGCTACGCGAAATAATCAGTTTATCTTCGTGAACCGGCGTCCGGTCAGCGACCGGACGATTACGCACGCCCTCATTGCCGCCTACAGCGGATTGTTGGGAGAACGGGAATTTCCCGCGGCGTTGCTGTTTTTGGAAACTCCACCGGAGATGGTGGATGTCAATGTTCATCCTAATAAACGGGAAGTTCGTTTTCATCGGGCCTATATTTTGCATGATGTGATGGTCAGTTCTCTGCGGCGGGTTCTTACGGAACAAGCAGCGCCGGAAGATGATCAGTCATTGTTTGAATCCCGCGCCGCCGGAACAGTCCAGAAGGATGAGCCGCATGGCTGGGCCGGTGTGCCGCGACAGGATTTCTCTCCGTTGGCAAGTGAGCTGTTTGATAGCGCGGTTTCCGGAATGAGTGCGCCGGCATCAGTCCGCGGGGAGAGGCTGGATTATTTTTACGTAAACAATACTTTTATCGTTTTTCCTGACAAGGACGGCCTGACTATAATCGATCAGCACGCGGCGCATGAACGGATTATTTTCGATGAACTTTCCGCCTGTCTGAAGCGTCATGACCCGGAAAAACAGAGGCTCCTGGTACCGGTTACACTGCATCCGGGCAAAGCCCGGATCGGTCTGATGCGCGAATATCTGTCGCTGTTGGGGGAAATGGGGTTTGAGCTGGAAGAGTTTGGCGCGGATTCTTTCGCGCTGTACGCTTATCCGGTGATTATTGGTGAGATTGATTACACGCGGTTTTTCGATCATCTGATCGCTGAGCTGGAGGATTTCGGTTCGGGATCGGATATGGATAGGATAACAAAAGAGCTTTTATCCCGTATTGCCTGTCACTCCGCGATCCGGGCCGGGGAACGGCTTTCATCTGAACAGATCGAGGCCTTAAGGCAGGGGCTGAGGCAGACTCCCATACCTCAGACATGTCCGCATGGCCGGCCGACTACCCTGCGAATTGATTCCCGGGAACTCGAAAGGAGGTTTAAACGCGTATGAGTGGAGTGTTCAAGGTCCTGATGGTCACCGGCTGTCTGGTCGGAGCCGTATACCTGATTGCTCCGAAGTGTGCTCCGTTATTGAATAATGAGGCGATGAAGGCGCTGGAGGCCGGGGATGTAAAGTGGGCCCAAAAGCTTTTGCAGCAATCGATCCGCTTGGATTCACTGCCGGAAAACAATTTTAATCTCGCTGTACTTTATGAAGAGAAGGGAAATTTAAAACAGGCGGAGTTCTACTATTCCCAGGCAATGTCGCTGGGAAGTGAGCCGGCGTTTGATGCTCTGGTAGATCTGTATAAGTCAAAAGGGAGGCACGCACAGGCCAGGCAGTTATTGATGAGCAAAGGCACGGAAAGAGAAGATAGAAAGGAACAATTGCAGGAGCTGGAGCGGATCCAACTCCATTCGGCTTATAATGGGGCGGTAGAAAAATTTGTGGAAGGGGATGTGAGCGCGGCGGTTTCACAATTAAAGACCTTGACCTTCGCCTATCCCGATTTTTTGTTGGCATATAAAAGCCTGGGTGATATCCATTTTAATCAGGGTAACGCGGAGGCGGCAGATTGGTACGAGATTGCGGTGCGCAAAGGTCTGCAGGATCCGGTGGTGCTGAATAACCTGGGAATTATTATGATGCGGCAGGAGCGCTATCAGCGGGCAGCCGGCTATCTGCGGCAGGCAGCGGCCTTGAGACCGGAGGATATCCAGCTGAAATATAATCTTGCCTGTACGCTACGTGACGCGCACGAGTATGAAGCTGCCCTGCGGCTGTTCAGGAATATCCTTTCCGCGGATCCAGATTTTCCCGGTGCCAATAATGGTATTGGAGGTGTTTACAAGGCTGTGGGTGAATCGGATAAGGCCCGGGAGTATTTCCGCCGGGAGTTGAAACTTCTGGAACAGGACATGGGTGATCCGGCCAGCCGTCAGGAAAGGATGGCTGAGGCATGTTTGGGGCTGGGAGAGTTCGACCGGGCGAAACATTTTATTGACCGGGCTATTGTTTCCGACCCCAATCGCCAATCCGCGTATTATGTCCGTAATTGCATTAATGAAAACCTGGGGAACTGGACCGCGGCGAAGACTGACCTGGAGATAGCCCGGAGTCTGAGCGCGACCCGACCGGTAACTTTGGGGGTGCTTTCTCCGGCAGTCGAACCGGAGACACCGCTACAGTCGGTTCCGTTGATCTGCCTTCAAAAGTCAAGTCCCCAGTCGGAGGCAGCGCCGGTAAAGCAGCAGCCAGTGGTAGTGACTCTAAAGACCGGTCGTCAGGTGCAGGGAAATATGATCCACCGTGATTCCGTCCGGCTGGTCCTGGAGATGCTGTCTGGAAGCGGATCGGCAAAGATTACTTTGTTTGAGAGGGATATTGAAGAGGTGGAGGAGCTTGAGTAGCTCATAGCTCATAAGCTCATGAGTTTAGCATCTTAGGAAAAGATAGAAGATTCAGGACCGGATCCAACTTGCGAAGTTGGATCTTTTTGCTTTAGTTAGGATCTT
>JAGYOO010000189.1 GCA_018399295.1 Candidatus Omnitrophota bacterium
TCCGGAGAAGCTGGCCCGGGCCTGCGATTCGAAGACCAAGGCGATCATTCTCAACTATCCGTCCAATCCGACCGGGGTCTCCTATAGCCGCCCGGAATTGGAAAAGTTGAACCGGGTGCTGCGGAAATACGGCGTTACCGTTATTACCGATGAGGTATATAGTGAACTGACGTATAAAGGTGACCATATCTCTTATCCGACTCTTCCGGGCGCGAAGAATAATACAATCTATGTTAACGGTTTTTCCAAGGCCAACGCCATGACTGGCTGGCGAGTTGGGTATGCCTGCGGTCCGCGGGAGATAATCAGTGCGATGACCAAGATCCATCAGTACACGATTCTCTGCGCCCCAATTATCAGCCAGATGGCTGCCTGTGAAGCAATGCAGAACGGGGGGCGGGAACTTGGAAGTATGAAGAAAGAATATATGCGCAGAAGAGAGTTTATCGTTTCCGGATTGAAGGAGGCCGGCTTGGAATGTGGAAACCCCCTGGGCGCTTTTTATGTCTTCCCCTCAATAAAATCCACAGGACTAAAGTCTCTTGAATTCGCGAATCGGTTGTTAAAAGAAGAGAAGGTGGCTGTTGTGCCGGGAGAGGCCTTTGGTCGTCCGTACGACGACTATATCCGGATCTCGTATGCAACTGGATATGATAATCTAAAAGAAGCGGCTGAGAGGATTAAGCGATTCGTCAGCCGGACGGAGGGGGAAAAATGAGGCTGGGGTTCGTGTTGACAGTACTTACTGTCGTTGCGCTGATATTACCGTCGATTACCATGGGTGCCGATTTCGATACCAATTCACAAGTTGCGCTGGAGGCCTACGCGAAACGGCTTATCTATTCTGTTGATCAGGATGTGGAGCTGATAATATACATAAGAAATATGGGCAAGAAAACCCAAAAGGTCATTGAGCCCGCGATTGATGCTCGCTCTCTTCAGGTAGAGGTGATCTGCCCGGACGGCAGTGTCGACAAGAAAATCGCCATTTACGGACTTGAACTGAAGACACTGGAGCTGCTGCCGGGAAAGCGGATAAAGTATAAGACCGGGTTTTCTCCGGAGAAACTCGGAAAGTATGAAGTGAAAATATCCTACATGGGGTATAATCAGGTGAAACTTACCGCGCCGCCGGTGTATGTTTACATCCTGCGGCCGTCTGAGCCGTTGTCTTCCGTGTCTAAACCCGCTCTTTCGGTTGGGGAGGAGTAACTACAGACCTTCCCGCAGCTGCTTTTCCGCGTCGACTTCATCGCGGTTTATTGTCTGCAGAGAATAATTAAGCTTTTGCCGGAACTCCTCGCTGATCCCTGGAACCGTTTTCAACTGCCGCAGTATCTGGATGACCATTCGGAAGTAACGCACGATTTCGCCGGCATCGATATCGATCTGGGCCCGGGTTCGAATCAGGTCCTCGCCCGCGTACCACAGGCTCATCGGTTTGGCGAGATTGAAGTACAGCCTTTTACTCTGAGGGATAATCCGCTGTTTCTTCTCTGCCTTCAGGATGGATTCGATTACCGGAGCGGTCTTGTTATGAAGATCGACAGTGGTGGCATCATGACGGACATGCAGCTGATTCTTCCGGGGTTCAAACACTAGGGCGGACAACACCAGGCTGAGCTGAATAGGTGAAAGCTTCTCCAGAATACCCTTGTCGAAGAGTTCGGTCAGCGGCAGTTCGTAACCGTAAAGCAGGCCGGCAAACTCGCCTTTATAAGTCAGACCATCCGCGGTGAGATAATTCATTTGCCGCAGAAGAGAAAGTTTTCTCTCCAGGCCGTCTTCGGCAAACCGCCGGTTTTTCTTTGATGATTGATAATGGTGAAGACTGAGCGGATAGATCCGGAAGAGCTGTTCCTTCCATTTCCCGTAAAGATGCAGCAGGGTGGCATAGGAAAGATTAAACTGGCTGATGACCGGTTCCGGTTTTCCGTAAATGATCTTCCGGACCCGCTCCGGGGGTACCCGGTTCGGATTGATCCTTGAATAAACAAAGCCCTCCGCGTCGATACCTCGCCTGCCGGCCCGGCCTGCCATCTGATAATAATCACGGTGGCGGAGAAAATCGTATGAAAACCCGTAAAATTTTCTCAGTTCGTCGAAGATAACCGTGCGGGCAGGCATGTTGATTCCCAGCGCGAACGTCTCTGTTGTGAAGATAACCTTTATCAGCCGGCTTGTAAACAGCTGTTCAATTACCTCTTTCAGACTGGGAAGGAGACCGGCATGGTGATAGGCGATTCCGCCCCGGATAAGCGGCCAGATCTTTTTAGCCGTAGGTTCTTCTTTTAGATCATGCTTACTCAGCAGAGTCCGGTACATGCGCGCGATGGTCTCGGTTTCTTCCGGATTAAGAAAATTAAATGACTGCAGTTCAAAGGCCAGTTCCTGGCAGCGCTTTCGGCTGAACGCGAAATATAAGGCAGGCAGTTGATTATGGTCAATAAGAAATTTTATGAGATCATTCAGGCGGTTAACCGGGGAACGGCGATGCCGGTCCCGGTTGCGGTCGCGCGACCGGGACGCTTTTTGCGGAAAAGCGCTTTTGCGCAGCTGCTCGATGTTCATATAGATGTGATTATTGCATTGGAAACGGTGGCTCAGGGGTACGGGGCGGTGATCCTCCCGGACGATCTGAACCGGGAAGCTGTGGACCTTTTTTACCCAGGTAGCGAGCTCGTCTACATTAGGAATAGTCGCGCTTAAGGCGAGGATCCGGATGTGATCCGGGCAGAATATTATAGACTCTTCCCATACCGTTCCCCGTTCATAGTCATCAAGGTAATGAACCTCGTCGAAGATCACCCAGGTAACCTTGCGAAACCGGTCCGGATTTTCCAGCAGGGTATTCCGGAAGATCTCAGTGGTCATAATCAGCACCGGAGCTGATGCGTTTAAGCCTACGTCTCCGGTGAGGATGCCGATTCGGTCTCCGTATTTCCGGGTAAAATCCCGGTACTTCTGATTCGACAGTGCCTTTATCGGTGCCGTGTAAACAACGCCTTCATTATTGGCAATGCAGGTCTCAATGACATATTCGGCGATTGCCGTCTTTCCGGCCCCGGTCGGAGCCGAAACGATCACCGAGTTTCCTTTTTTTACGTGTGCTATTGATTCAAGCTGAAACTTGTCGTATTTCATTATGTCCCCGTTTGAGTTGCCTTAAAACAAAATTATAGTCTGTTTAGCCGGGATTAACAAGCTGTTTTAGTGAGCTGATAAGCTCACAGCTCATAAGCTCATGAGAAAAGACAAAAACCGAAGCTTCGCGCTGATGCTCTGCTTAGGACGCTCGCCCCGAGTAGAGAGAGCAGAGGGCAGAGAAAAACAAAATTTGATTACACAGATTTTGAAAGATTACACCGATTACTAAAAGATTAACAGATTAAAATTTGATTAAAGGATTAAACATGATTAATTTGATTTCTGAAAATAAAAATGAATTAAGGATTAAATGTGATTAATCTGATTTTAAATCCTCTAATCCCTGCCGGCAGGCAGGTAATCAAATTTTAATTTTTGAAATCTTCTTTAGTATTGTTAACGGTGCTTTTTTCTCCGTGATCTTAATTTGCCTTCTACTCTGGTGCTCTCT
>JAGYOO010000019.1 GCA_018399295.1 Candidatus Omnitrophota bacterium
ATTAGATCTGGGAGACGTGGAGGCGCCGCGGAATAAACTTGAACGCGAACTTCAACGTTACCGGGATGAACTGGCGCTGCATGATTCCCAGCTTACCCTGGCGCAGAAGCAGTTGCGGAAGTCCCGGGATGAGTATCAGCGGCTTTATGATTCTGCTCCGGTCGGATACGTCCTGCTTGATGAAAACGCGAAGATCCTGAAACTCAATCAGGCCGCGTCAAAGCTGCTGCTTGAAAAAAAGACCGGAGTCTCTATCCTTCCCGCTATTTCTTCCGATACCCGAAATCGTCTTCTTCGTTTTCTTTCGGCTGTTTTTTTTAAGAAGACCGATTCGGCGCAGGGCGTTGAGGTTGTTACCATCCGAGATAATCGTCAACTCCTGATCCAGGGGGTAAAATTCAATGAAAAACCGTCCGTCGCCTTGCTGTCCCTGACCGATATCTCCGAGCATAAACGGGTGCGGGAGTCGCTCCGGCAGATCGAATGGCTGTTGACCAAGACGGGCCCGGCCAGGAATGATTACTCCCGGTTCAGCGATAACGACTGTTCCGAGCTCAGCCGGGCGGTCGGCCCGGAACTGATGGAAAGTGTTTTAAGCGGGCAGTTGGTGTTGTTGGACACGCTTTGCGGTATCTGCGACAGAAACGGGAACCGGATACTGGAGCTTGTCTCTTCAGAATGGTGTCTTGGCTTGCGGGGCCACGGGGAGGGGGGGCAAGGGATATGCGCTGATTTTCTTGCCCAGCTGGCTGGAGCGGTGTCTAAATGCAATCAGGGAAAAGAGGCGGCTTGTCCGGGCGGACTTCGGGTGTTCGCCGAACCGGTGCAGGCCCAAGGAGAGACGATCGCGGTCATGTATCTGGCATTCGGCGCCCCATCAGAAGAGCCGGGAGAGCTGACCCGCGTCGGGTGCCGTTATGGGATGAAACTGAATGAGGTATCCGTCCGGGCCTGGGACTATGAAGTGCGCCCGAAATTTTTGAATGATGTCGCCCGGCGCAAGCTTAAAGACGGGGCCCGGGTTATAGAGATCATGGTGGAAAGATATCGGGTTGACCGGCAGCGTGGATTTTTGTTCGAGCAGGTGAAAAATGAAAGACGCGCTCTGGCGGAATCAGAGCAGCGTTACCGGATAATGGGGGAGACTGTTTCTTTTGGGGTCTGGCGCAGCGATGCTCAGGGACGTATGGAATATTTCAGCCCCGCGTTTTTAAGCCTTCTGGATATGAAGATAAATGAGGCCTATGGCATGGGGTGGACCCGTCGGCTTATTCCGCAGGAGGGTGAACGCGTGATCCGGGAGTGGATGAGGTCGGTCCGCGCTGGAGAACAGTTTGAGTGCGAGTTTAGCGTGCCGGACCGGTTTTCCCGGGAACATTCCATTCTTTGCCGGGGAACGCCTGTCCGGAATGAGGAAGGGATAATAACCTGCTGGGTGGGTATAAATCTGGATATAACCGATCGCAAAAAAGCGGAGAGGGTCAGCCGGGAAAGCCAGCGCCGGCTGAATGTGTTCCTTGGTAACCTGCCGGGTATGGCCTACCGCTGCCGGAATGATGACCGGCGCACGCTGGAATTTGCCAGCCGGGGGGTCAGGGATCTGTGCGGCCATGATTTTGACCGCTTGGTCAAGAATGCCGGATTGTCGTTCATGGATATAATCCACCCCGAAGACCGGCAGGGGGTAATGGGCAGCATAAAGAGGGCGGTAGAACAAAACAGTTCGTTTCAATATGAGTATCGGATAATAACCGTGGAGGGAACTAAGAAATGGGTGCTGGATCGTGGGATGCCGGTACAGGACGGGAGGCGGACCATTATCGAAGGGTTTATCACTGATATTACCGAACGCAAGCAGGCTGAAGAGGTTCTGAGGCGTGATAATGAGACATTCGAACAGATAATAACCGAACGCACTAAAAAGCTGGTAGAGGCCCAGGTTGCCCTGGAAAAGTCGCGGCGGTTGTCGGATATCGGCATGCTTTCAGCTACCGTGGCTCATGAGCTTCGCAATCCTCTGGGCGTTATCCGTACATCCGTATACAATATCCAGCGCAAGAACGGAGATCCGAAACTGATTCGCCATCTTCACAATATCGAGAAGAAGATAATCGAGAGCAATCAGATCATTAACAATCTTCTTAATTACGCCCGCCTGAAAACACCCTGCCTGGAAAAAGTCTGTCTGAGCAAAACCCTGGAGGAATGCCTGAAAGACACCCTGATGCGGTTTCAGGAAAAACGGTTTAATATGAGTAAGGATTTCAGCTTAATCCGCAATTGCCGGATAAACGTTGACCCGTTTCAGCTGAAAGAGATGTTTTGTAATATATTAAACAACGCGATTCAGGCAATCCCTGAAGACGGCGAGGTATCGGTGACAGGCAAATTGTTTGCGGGAGAGGTCGCGGTAACGGTAAGCGATAACGGCCCGGGGATGAATGAGGAGGACCTGAAGCGGGTATTCGAGCCGTTCTTTACCCGGAGGTCTAAAGGCACGGGATTGGGATTGACTATCTGTCGGGAGATCGCCGGCCTTCATGGCGGGCAGATCGAGGTTGCGAGCAATCCGGGCAAGGGTACAAATGTTCAGGTGGTCCTTCCTCTGGCGGGAATAGGATCCGGGTCCTGACTGTTCCAGAAGAAACAGAGAAATAGATCAGAAGAAGAGTGAATCCGGTAATTGTCCTGATAACCTCGAGCGGATAAAATCGAAGCGGAGGAGAAATGAAAGTCCATAGTTCCCAGTTCGGCCCGGGAGGAGTTATTCCTCAAAAATTTTCCCGCGATACGGAAAATATAAATCCTACTTTGACCGTTGTGGATATTCCGGAAGGGACAAAGAGTCTGTTGGTGGTAATGGATGATCGCGACGCTTCCAACGCGCCCGCTGTCCACTGGCTTGTTTACGATATTCCGGTTTCACATGTTATTGAGAAGAATAACAGTCTTGGCCAAAACGGCAAGAATGATTTTGCCGCTCTTGGCTATCAGGGGCCCGGCTTGACTGAGACTGAGCATGAGTATTCCTTCCGGGTCTACGCGTTGGATGAAAAGCTTGGGCTGGGCGCGGGCTTGAGTCTGGCCCGGGTCGAACAGTCAATGGTCGGACATGTGCTGGATAACGCGGAGATGCGGGCCAGGTTCGGGGGGAATGTGGAACGGCATCAGTAAATAGCCGAATCGCGGCCTTGAGGTCGATCGACGGATTTATTAATATGAGATATCAACGGCGGGGCAGGCGGCCTTTAACAGCCTGCTTTATATAGACGCAAAAACGAAAAGGGAGTCAAAAGACTCCTTTTTCGTTTTCTCCCTACTGAACAATGAATGATCTAGTCAAGATAAGGGACAAGTTTTATATTTTGGCCTCGGCCTCTCTGGCTGAACAGGAACAGAGGGTGCTTAAGGAGGCAGAGACGTTTGCAATCTTTGACCGGCATGGGAATATCCGGCCTCTTGGATTTGAAGAGCAGGGATTGTTCCATCAGGGGACTCGTTTTATTTCCCGGTCAGTCCTTAAGTTGGGAAACAACTCGCCGCTGTTTCTGAATAGCGCGGTAAAGGAGTTAAACGATTTTCTTCTCGTGCATCTGGCGAATCAGGAGATTTCCGGACGCCGCGGCACGGTGCGCCAGGGGGAGATCTATCTCCGCCGGAATATTTTTTTGTGTGATAAAGGCCTGCGAGAGCGTCTGACCATTTCCAACTTCGGGCTTTCTCCCGTGGAGTTTGATTTAACGCTGGAGTTCTCGGCCGATTTTAGGGATATCTTCGAGGTCCGCGGGTTAACCCGCGCAAAGCGGGGCAGAACGCTGCCGGTGGAATTCTCACCCCAAACCATTGTTCTGGGATATGAGGGGATAGACAATATGATCCGTCGGACACGCATTACCTTCAGCCGGCCGGGAAGGACAACTAAAGAGGGCGGATATCAGCTTTCTTTTAGCCTTGGACCTCAGGAGTCTAAAGACCTGGATCTGGGAATATCCTGTCTGTCCGGAGAGGAGGAAGGGCCAAAGGCTGATCACGAATATTTTTTCCAGGAGCATTGCGAAAAAAGCCGGGTTTTAAGAAAAGCGCCTTGCGATGTGTGGACGTCAAACGAGAAGTTGAATTCCTGGCTGGAACGGTCAACCTCCGATACTTTGATGTTGCTGACGAAAACCGGTCAGGGTTTTTACCCTTTTGCCGGGATTCCCTGGTTCAGCACGGTTTTTGGCCGGGACGGAATAATCTGCGCGCTCCAGACGCTCTGGTTCATGCCGGAAATCGCCCGGGGTGTTCTGGCCTATCTTGCCTTTCGGCAGGCAGAGAGAGTGGATCTTAAAACCGAGGCTGAGCCGGGAAAGATCCTGCATGAAGAACGCAAGGGAGAACTCGCGACTTTAGGAGAGATACCCTTCGCGAATTATTACGGGACAGTAGACGCGACTCCTCTTTTTCTTGTTTTGGCCGGACGGTATCTCGACCGGTCCGGTGACCGGGAATTTGCCGCCTGGCTATGGCCGTATCTTGAGCGGGCTCTGGAGTGGATGGATAGGTATGGGGATCAGGATGGAGACGGGTTTATCGAGTATAACGCTAATAAGATTGACGGAGGACTCTCGAACCAGGGCTGGAAAGATTCAAGTGATTCGGTGTTTTACGCTGATGGAAGGCTTGCCGAGCCGCCGATCGCGCTGTGCGAGGTGCAGGCCTACGCGTATGAGGCGTACACGCAGGCGGCGAAGGTCGCCGCGATTCTTGGCAAACAGGATAAGGCCCAGTCGATCCGGCTGAAGGCCGAGTTACTTATAAAAGAGTTTCAGAAAAAATTCTGGCTGCCTAAGCTTAATACTTATGCACTGGCTCTTGACGGTAAAAAAAGGGTCTGTGCCGTGCGTGCCTCGAACGCCGGACATTGTTTAAGCTTTGGCATCGCTTCTCCGGGGCATGCCGCGCTTATCGGCCGTGATTTAACAGGGTATGCCTTTTTCAGTGGGTGGGGAGTCAGAACGGTCCGTTCCTCTGAATCGCGCTATAATCCCATGTCTTATCATAATGGATCGGTCTGGCCGCACGACACGGCATTAATTGCCGCCGGGTTGAGTCGGTATGGAATGAAGGAGGAGGCGTTAAAGCTGTTTAAGGGGCTATTCGAGGCAGCGATGTATTTTGATTCAGCTCGTCTTCCTGAACTCTTCTGCGGATTTACCCGGACTGAGGGTGAGGGGCCGACGGTATATCCTTCGGCCTGCAGTCCGCAGGCCTGGGCCTCTGGTGCGTTGTTTCTGCTTCTTCAGTCCTGTCTTGGCCTGAAAATTAAAGCCGGAGAAAAGAAGTTATATTTTTATCAGCCCGCGTTACCTGAATTTATGGATCAGATGCGGATATCCGGCCTGAGGGTAGGGGAAGCCAGCGTGGATCTTTGCATTTCCCGGTATGAACAGGATGTCGGCATCAATGTGACCCGGAGAGAGGGGCCTTTGGAAGTAATTATAATAAAATAGGATGCTGTTTTTTATGTTCGAAAATAGAAAAATATTATTCGAAAAGTATTGACAAAATTATTATTTATTGTATATTTTATTTTGGTAAAAGTAGTAACAACTGTGAATGACATCAGTTAGATCGGTTCTTTGACAATGCGGCAGAAGAAAGAGTGGTTTGTTGAGTGAGATTCAGGGTTTTTGAGGAATCCCCCCTAGTTTTCTGGCGAAAACTAAGCAGGGGGGATTAATTCGGCCAATCACTTATGTTCGCTATCGCTCCATAAGTGATGGCCTCATTAAGGGGGTGGTTGTTATGGCTTTGGTGCCTTTTAGAAAGAGAAGTGAGTTGTACGATCCGTTTGGGGAGCTGGAGGTGCTGCAGAATGAGATGAATCGGTTATTCAATACCCGGCTGACCGGCCAACCGGAACGGGAGACCGGATTGCTGGAAAGTGTCTGGAGTCCGGCGATTGATATCTATGATTCAAAAGACAACATCATGATTCGGGCCGATCTGCCGGGAATGAAAAAAGAGGATATCGATGTTTCGGTGCACCAGAATCTGCTTACGATTAAAGGGGAAAAGAAGCAGGAATCGGAAGAGAAGCAGGAAGGCTGGATCCGTTCAGAGCGGTTTTACGGCAGTTTTAACCGGACCATATCCCTGAACTCAGACGTAGATGCGGATAAGGTGAAGGCCTCGTACCAAAACGGTGTTCTGGAACTGGCGCTGCCGAAAAAGGAAGAGGCAAGGCCGAAACAGGTAAACATCGAAGTAAAGTAAAAGGAGGTAAAAAGATGGCATTACCTTTAGCGCAAAAGCAGGAAGAAACGGCGGTAAGATGCATTGCTCCGGTGGTAAGCGTTAAAGAAACGGACAAAGAGGTTGTTTTGGAAGCGGAAATGATTGGCCTGAAGAAGGATGATATCAGCGTCCATGTCGAGGGTGATGAGCTGGTTATCCGCGGCAGCCGTTCTTCCGAAGCGGTCCCAAAAGGGTATGACGCTATTTACCGCGAGCGCTGTCCATATCGGTACGAGCGCCGGTTCTTCCTGGAAGAGGATGTGGATCGGGATAAGATAAACGCCCGGTATGATAAAGGTATTCTAAGGCTTACTCTCGGAAAAAACGAAAAGAACCGGCCGCGTAAGATATCGATAGACTGAAAGAATGGGAAGAGGTCTGTTTATCCGAAAAAAACCCGGCTGAGGCTGCCGGTTTTTTTTCTAAAGCGCCATGGCAGGGGAGCGGAAAATGAAGTCAGCAAAACGGTATGTTTTAAAAGGGACGGTTGTATCCGAAGGCATTGCCTGCGGCCGCCCGTTTATTTACCGCGATATCCTCAGCCGGGAGCTGCAGGATTACGCGATAGAACCTGAGGAGATAATGGCTGAACTCACCCGGGTTAAAAAAGCGCGGGAGATCGCGTTGAAAGAGCTGGAAACGGCGGAGAAAACAGTTGAGTCGTTTTTTGACCCTTCGCATTCAGAGATATTTCAGGCCCAGGCGGAAATGCTGAAAGACCCGGAGTTGGAAAAGGACCTGACGGAAGAGGTCCGACGGGAGATGGTTAATGCCGAGCAGGCGTTAAGAAATGTCTACCGCCGCTGGGTCGGAAAACTCAGGGTTTCTAAAGATAAGACAGTGCGGGCGCGGGCCGAGGACATCGAAGACTTGGGCCGGCGATTGCTGCGCATCCTGCTGGGGTACGAGACCAGTGTTTTGGAGCGCCTGCCGCACGGCACGATTATTGTCACCCGCTGTCTTCTCCCTTCGGATACGATCGCTCTTGACGCGAATCATGCCAAAGGGATTGTGGTGGAGCAGGGCAGCCCGAATTCCCACAGTGCGGTACTTGCCCGCACGATGGGGATCCCGGCCGTCGCTGATATTAAAATCAGCAGCATTAACCGGCACGGCCTGATTATCCTTGACGCGAACAAGGGTGAGCTTATCTGTCATCCCAGCCGTCAGGACGTTGGTCGGTATGAACAGCTGCGCCGGAGCGGGGAGAGAGAGTATCATCGTCTGGCGCGGCAGGCCCGTCTCCCGGCCAGGACTAAAAGCGGCCGGCGGGTGCGGGTATACGCGAACATCGCGCGGTCTGACGATACCCAACAGGCGATTAAAAACGGCTGTGAAGGAATCGGTCTGTTCCGCATTGAACAGATCTATCTTGCGCATCACGTGATGCCTTCGGAGGATGATCTGATCCAGAGCATCGCGGCTGTTTTACGGGGAATCGGAAGAAAGCCGGTTGTCCTGAGGCTGCTGGATATCGGTGGCGACAAGCAGATACCTTCTTTGAAGAGGGAGCCAAGCATCAGTCCGTTTCTTGGGCTGAGGGGAATCCGTCTTTTACTACGCCGGCCGGAACTTCTGCACGTCCAATTAGCGGCCATTATGAGGCTGCGCCGGGAGTTTGATTTGCGGGTCCTGGTTCCGATGATCACCCTGCCGGAAGAGATGCGGGAGGTGCGGGAGGCAACGGAAAAATACCGACGGGAAATCCTGGGAAGAAAATCCGCCCCGCTGCCTTTGGGCGCGATGATCGAAACCCCGGCCGCGGTACTTATCCTGCCTGAGCTGGCGAAAAACTCCGACTTTTTCAGTATCGGCACGAACGATTTGATCCAGTACACAATGGCCGCCGGCAGAGAAGATAAGGAAGCGGGAGAATATTACAACCGGGGGACAAAGTTGATTCTTAAGCAGATTAAAAAGATCTCCCGGGCCGCGGCTGCCCGAAAAATCGAATGTTCGATTTGCGGAGAGATGGCCGGAAACCTGGAGCTTACCCGGCAGCTCGCAGGAAGCAGCATAACCGCTCTCAGTGTCGCCCCCCGGATTATTCCTAAATTAAAAGAAAAAATCAGAAGCCTGCCTTAAACTTATGGGAATCCGGCTAAAGAAAACCGGAAAGAACCAATAATCTTACAACCCGCCCAAACATATATTAATAATACATAATAGAGCAGGGTTTATTTTAATCGAATTAATTCCCGCGAGGTCTTACATGGTTAAAGATCAAGAACAGCTTAAAAAAGATGTTATTGACCATCTGATCTGGGACAGCAAGGTAGATGCGACGGCTGTCCAGGTGGAAGTCCGGGGTGACGGCAGTGTTATCTTAAACGGAACTGTGCCTAATTATTTTTCCCGCCAGGCGGCGGAAAAAGACGCCTGGAGTGTAACCGGAATCAGCGCTGTGGATAACCGGCTTGAGGTAAAATTCCCTGGTAATATAGTTGTCCCGGGAGATACGGATATTCTTTCCGCGATAAAGAACAATTTTTACTGGGATACGGATATCGAGTCCGCGAAGATCGAGGTTACCGTGAGCAACGGGCATGTGATTCTCGAAGGACCGGTGACTTCCTATTGGCAGAAGTTGCGGGCCCGGGAACTCGCGGAGTCTGTTTCCGGAGTGCTGGGTATTGAAAACAGGTTGAGCGTGGTTCCTTCCGGAAGGTTGAATGACGAATTGATATCCGCGGAGGTGATCGGCGCGTTGCAAAGGGATTCCAGGGTCAATGAAAAAGAAATCGACGTAAAAGTGAATTCCGGAGAAGTTACTCTTTCCGGGGTTGTCCCCGAGTGGGTTGCCTATGAGGCCGCCGGTCATAGTGCCTATTATACTCACGGGGTGGTGAATGTAGTGAACAGGTTGGTTATTAAAAACGCGGATTTCAGCGGTGACGAACGTGAGTTTGAGTGATCTTTTTATCGGGAAAGGACTGTTTATGCGTAATGTAATGTTCGCGGTTACGATAATACTGGGATTGGTATCAGCTGCCGCGCCGGCGAAGGCTCAATCGGCCCGGGCGGTGCTTCAGGATCAGGGCGGAAGCCAGATCGGTGTTATTGATTTTACCCAAACGGACCAGGGGGTGCGGGTGGATGTGCGGGTGGAGGGTCTCGAGCCGGGAGTTTATGGGTTGCACATCCATGAGAACGCTGAATGCGCGGCCCCGGACTTTGAAAGCGCCGGAGGTCATTTTAATCCAACCGGCAGCGAGCATGGCTTTCTTAATTCTAATGGACCTCACGCCGGAGATTTGCCCAATCTTCAAGTGGATCAGGAAGGCCGGGCTTGGATGGAATTTGTTACGGCAAGGGTTTCGCTTGATCCGGGGGAAAATGATTCTTTACTCCAGGGAATGTCAGTGGTGATTCATGCCGGAGCGGATGATTATATTACTGATCCGTCAGGAAACGCCGGGGAAAGAGTGGCCTGTGGTCTGGTGGAAGAATTAAACCCGGAAGAAGGCGGTTAAAGACAAAGAAGGGCGGATTTTATCCCGCCCTTCCTGCGTAAAGATAAGATTTTTAATAACCGCTGATTTCGGCCTCGGCCGCGCACCAGCAATCTACGTCTGACCAGCCTTTTTCCAGCCAGATAAAGTAAGCTCTTTCCCTGACGCGGCTAAGCAGGTCTCCCTGCTTCGGCTGCTTCCGGGCGCTTGATTTCTGCCGCACCGTACTCTTGGATTTGACCTTTGCGGCAGCCTTCTTGGGTGAGCTCTTCCCCGTAGTCTTTCTGATCGCCATTACCTATCCCCCCTTTTGTTAAAATCGGATAGATTTTATCATAAGCGCCTGGTTTGTCAATTAAATTTTTTAAGGGGCAGCTGTGGTTAACGCAGTCGGAGAGTGGAGTTAAATCGCGGCTTCTACGCGTGGCTGGATTTGTCCGCTTTTTGGAAGCAATGGCTTTTGAAGAGTAAAGAGCGGTTCCTTTTCGGGAGGGACAAGCCGGTACCAATACACTTGATTCGCTTTGGTCGGCAGTTTTTTTATGCTGTAAACGTTTTTGAGTAAATCTCCCATTAACAGTCTGGTTTCCGCGGTTTCCAGGGGAAGGGTTTCAGCCAGGAGATTATAAGAGCTGTTAACGTCGATCGCGAAAGTAATATTGTTGAGAACAGTATTTAAGGTAAGGGAGTCGGTCCAGAGGGGAGGCAACTCGATGCCGTGTTTCTTCGCCAGTTGCCGTGCGAATCCCTTATGCCACTCAATCGGCCAGTCATAGTCGACAATGTTGTCCGGAATAGCGAATCTTTCCTTCAATCGGTCCCAGACCCGTTTCTGTAGCTGGTTTAATTCCGGGAAATGCTCCGCGTGATCAGAGATCCATCGGTATTCCAGTCGTACTTTTGAGCCGGGACTGGTCAGGGTTTGAATGACACGCGAGAATCTTTGAAAATAAAGCTCTTCTGTTTCTGAAGATTCCGGCGCGCTCAGCGCGGGCCGATGCCAGACATGAAAACTTAAGAGGACGTATACCTCATAAGGCAGGGCGGCCAGTTTTTCCGCGGCTTGCCGAGCCTGTCGGGCTTTAGTGTCACAGCCATGAGTGACCAGCCATGTTTCAAGCCCCCGCTGTCGCGCGGCCTCGATTACATCCGCGATGTTCTTTCCTTTATAATGATAACTAAAAGGTTCGTAGTCCAGGCAGAAGGAGACTTTTCTCAATCCGGAGTCGCGGATGGTATCCAAATGAAGCTCTACTTCTGAAAACGGC
The DNA here is from genome assembly GCA_018399295.1 of Candidatus Omnitrophota bacterium. Lineage (GTDB taxonomy): Bacteria > Omnitrophota > Gorgyraeia > B26-G9 > B26-G9 > M55B170. The sequence goes on from JAGYOO010000019.1 coordinate 11,000, forward strand.
ATGTAATGAACCCGGTTTGATTGATTTGGCCCGTGCAGACAGAACAGGCACTTGCTGGAACAACGGTCCATTAACTGGATAACCGCGATCCGATTTTTCTCGGAAAGAAATTTGGCGATCCTGCCGCCAGCCGGGATATATCCGACCTTCTTCTTCAGAAACAGCTGGCGGATGATCCGCGTTCCGGGGGACGGTTCAGGCAGAATAACAGGGGCTTCCTCTGGAAGCGAAGAAATAAATTCCTCTTCCACCAAGGTTGCGGCCTGTCTCAGCCAGACGTTATCCAGCGAAAGCCGGGGAGAAAGAAATTCCGATCCGGCTGAGGCGGAGACGGCATGAAGCAGTACTGTCGCGACGATAAGGATTAAGGATATTAAGCGCATGGGCAGTTAGAGTTTAGATAGAAAATATAGCATATTTGTTCTGATTTTGCTAATAAGCGTACTAGCATAATAGCTCCTGCCTCCGGCAGGCAGGCATAAGCTCTGAATTCAGCTCACAGCTCATAAGCTCATGAGCTCATAGGATGTATGAATTTAGCTCACAGCTCCTGCCTGCCGGCAGGCAGCATAAGTTCATGAGCTAATAAGTAGAGAGTAGAGAGAGCAGAGGGCAGAGAACGCTTAGCACTTCGTGCCGCCTTAAGATAAAGCTGATAAGATGTATTACTAA
>JAGYOO010000190.1 GCA_018399295.1 Candidatus Omnitrophota bacterium
CAGCACCAATCGGGACGATTACGGCTACCAGTAAAACCAGTCCGTGTATTTTCATAGCAATCGTTAACTGATACTAAAAGAACCACATTCATTAATATTAAAGAATCAGACCGAATGCCTTTTCCCTGTCCTCTCTTCCTCTTCCACCAGACGTTCAGCGTCAAACCAGTCCCGCATATCATGCCCCAGAGCATATCCTCTTTGAACGAACAGCTCATATGCTTTTATTCTTATCCGCTCATGCCTGTCTTTGCCGGCCCCCTGGTCTTTAAGCTGTTTTTTAACTGCAGGCGTTCTTTTTATTGCTGTCTTTGAGGTTTTGGCATTTTTCGCGTTTTTTATTGGAACACTTTTAGCGCCGCCTCTGCTTTTAGCAGTACTTTTACCGGCTTCTTTTATCGGACTCTTCACAACAATCCTGGCCGTGGTCTTTCCGGTCTTTTTATTGCCAACGCTTTTAGCCTTACTTTTGCGAACCGCTTTCCCTGAATCTTTACTTCCAGCCTTACTGCCTGTCCCGCTTTTTTTAGCAACTGTTTTAGCCATATTCCACCTCCATAGACATAGTAATAAAAACTTTGGCATCTTTCACTGGACTGAAGCCACTGATGTCTGACTGAATTCCTTTATACATATACTTCAAGAAAAAGAGGGTACAGCGCGAGTCGAATTATATTCGTCCGGAGTTTGACAGCAGGCTTTCCAGACTGGTCAGCCTGTCGGGATGAAGCTGGATTAACTTCCAGAGAAGGCGGGCAGTAACCGTGGCATCATCAAGAGCACGGTGAAATCTCTGCGACTTTATCCCCAGACGATCGCAAACTGCGGATAATTTATTCGAACCGCTGTTTTTAAACAGTCGACGGCAGAGAAGAAGCGTGTCTACGCAAGGGGTATGGGGAGAAACCCCAAAGCCGTTACATAGAAACGGAAGATCAAACCGGAGAATATTGTGGCCGACGAACACACTGCCCAGAGTGAATTCAAGAAACTGTTCACCCACGGAACTCAGAGAAGGAGCGTCAGCGAGCATGTCCGCGTCAATTCCATGCACCCGGGTAGCGTAATAAGGGATAAAATCGGCATAGACCAGAGAATGAAACTTTTTTCGGATCCGGCCGGCCCGGAACCTCACCGCCGCCACCTCCACGATCTGACAGTGTTGGCTGGAAAAACCAGTTGTCTCCAGATCGATTACCACAAACTCCACTTCCCGGGGATGAAGGTCAAGCATCTTGTTCATGAAGCCGTATTATAGCCTGCCGCGGACTTTAAAACAAGGGGTTCAATCGGCCGCGGCCAGGACAATGCTGACAGTAGTCCCTTTTCCCGGCTCGCTCTCCAGCTCGATCCGGCCCTGATTCAGCTGCACCAATTCTTTCACAATCGTGAGCCCAAGACCGGTTCCCTTGGATTTACGGGTAAAAAAGGCGTTAAATACCTTTTCCCGGTCTTCCACGGATATGCCCTTTCCCGTATCCTCGACTTCGACCCGGACAAGACCGTCTTTATAAAAACAGCGCACCCGAATAACTCCTTCCCGGCCTTCAAAAGATTGATACGCGTTATTAATGATATTGTTAAAGATCTCACTCAACTGGTGAGGATCGGCTTTCACTTCGCAGCTTTCCGAAGACAGATCTCTCTCCACCCGGACATTCGCGCTCAAAAACCGTTCCTCCGCCGATTCAATACACTCAAGAAGAAGCCGGGTAATACTTACCTGTTCCAGGCTGGGGGATTTAAGCCGCGTATACATCAAAAGATTGTTTATTATCTGATCGCTCTCAGTGATCTTTTTTTCAATATTAAGCAGGTGCCGCTCCAGGGCGGGATTTTCGTTTTTCCGCCGCATATTAAACGCCGCGGTCCGCATTACTCCCAGCGGATTGCGCAGCTCATGCGCCACTGTAGCGGAAAGCTTTCCGATATCCGAGAGCCGGCGCCCGGCTTCCAGTTCCAGATGGGCCTTGATCAGATCCTCGGTCCGCCGGCGCACCAGCTTTTCAAACGTATCTTTATCCCGCTTTAATATCTCTTCGACTTTTTTCCTTTCCGTAATATCGCTGATAATCATCAGCAGGCATGTTTTCCCGCTAAGCTCAACCCGTTCCGTGGAAAGTGATACATTTATCATCTTTCCTGATTCCGTCCGGAATACTGTCTCATAATTCCGCACCGGTCCATATTCGGAACGGCGCACCATCTCCTCCCGATCTTTAGGCGAGACCCAGATGTTCTTAGATAAGAAAGCTTGGCCGATCATCTCCTCGCGTCCAAAACCAAGCATCTGCAGAAAAGCATCGTTTATATCCAGCACCACGCTGGACTCCTGATCGGAGACGATAATTCCGTCCGGGCCGGCCCGGAAGATCTTAGCGAACTTTTCCTCCGACCGGCGCAGCTCTTCCTCCATCTTCTTCCGCTGAGAGATGTCGCTTACTGTCAGCAAGATAAACAGCATCTCACCCTGCTGCCCGACAATCGGTGTGCCGCTGAACTGCCCGATCCATTGTCTTCCGGTATCCCGGTTCCGGGCCAGCACCTCATATCCGGAAAATTTCTCGTTGTTACGCGCCCGCTGCAGCGGGGAACGCCTCTCAGGCAGAGAATTACCCTGAAGATCTAAGAATTCAAAAGGAAATTCTTCAGCGTTCATCCGGTTAAGCGCGTCTTCGACAGTAGCATACTCATGCAGCCTCAAGGCCACGGGATTCATTGCAATTATTTCACCGTCCGCGGCGACAATGACCAGGCCCTCATCCATACTGTTTATAATCGCCATCAGCCGGGTCAGATTTTCCTGATTTTTTCGCGCCAGTTCTTCTTTCTGCCGAAGCAGCACAACCTCTTTAGTCACATCCACGGCCATGATCAGCAGTGAATCCACCTCGCCCTGATCGTTAAACAGCGGAATATAGTCCAGGTTCCAGAACATCTTCTTTTCTTCCCGGTCGGCCTCTATCTCGAGTTCTCTGACCCGGACGATCCGTCCGCTTTCCGCCGCTTCCCGCATAGAGCTCCATTCCTGATTCGACATCCGGGGAAAAACCTGGGAGAGCTTACGCCCGATCATCTGGCTCTGACTGCCGGACAGCCGGCGATAGGCGGGATTGGCCAGAAGAAACTTAAAATCCGGCAAGATCACTACCGCCACCCCGTAAGAGGCGCGGCCCAGCAGCTTCTGGAGAAAATTCTTCTGCGCTCGGAATCTCTGCAGCAGGTTCTGCTGCTCCTTTTCGATCTCTCTCCTGAGGCTCATATCCACGCCAACAGCCAGGATCTCGATCAGCCGGCCGGCATCATCATACACCGGCCGGTTGGTCCAGGAAATCCAGGCCCGGGTGCCGTCCTTGCGGATATTCTCATGCTCATTGTTCAGAAATTTTTCCGGCTCCCGGGTTATCTCTTTTAGCATATTTTTCAGATCAGCTCCGGAGGTATCGACCTCCGGCACCAGGACCTGCACGCTGGTTCCGACAAGCTCTTCTTCCCGGTACCCGAAGAATTCCAGACAGTAGCGGTTGGCAAATGTCATCTTTCCGTCTGATACCCGCCAGCGGATGATTATAGTGTCTG
>JAGYOO010000191.1 GCA_018399295.1 Candidatus Omnitrophota bacterium
CATCAGCACTGTCCCGGCCGCGGCCAGAGGATAGATCTGGTTCTTGCGGAACGGAATATTCAGCAGCAGCGGCAGGAAATAAAACCCCCACTCTAAAAACCCCAGCGGGGTCCACAGCTCAAGCAAAAATATCACCGCGTACAGCAGCAGCGATAAGCCAAAGCCCTGATTGTCTTTTTCAACCCGCACTTTCATCCGCCACCTTTTTCATCACACAGATTCAGCCTGCTTTAGCGGCAGAGAAACACTAATAATTGTTCCCTGACCGGCCCGGCTCTCCACATCAATTTTCCCATTATGCAGTTCCACTATCTGCCGGCTTACGGTCAGTCCGAGGCCGGTGCCCCTGGCCTTGGTACTGTAAAACGGCTCAAAGATCATTTTCAGATCCTCCGGGGAAATACCTTTCCCGGTATCTCTGATCTTAATCTCGATCATCTTCCCGTTTTTTTCTTCAGCTTTTATCTCTACTGTTCCCTGTTTGTCTCCCAGCGAATCAAAGGCATTATTTATAATATTATTAAACAGCTCCTTTAGCTGCTGAGCATCACCGTCAATATTCACGTTTTTTATTGGGCTGAGATCTTTTCGCAGATCGACTTCATAATCAGGATGGCGGGCCTTTGCCATTTCCAGACTCTCGTTAATGATCGTGGAAATATTGACCTTCTCCCAATGCGGCATTCTTAACCGGGAGTAAAACAAAAGGTTGTTGATGATCTGATCGCTTTCCAGGACCTTCTTTTCGATGTTTTCCAAATGCCGTTCAAGCTTTATCTCCGAACAGCCTTTAGATATCTTCCGCTCTATGTTTGTCGCTGCCATTCGGATCGCGGCCAGGGGATTGCGAAGTTCATGCGCCACCGTTGAAGCCAGCTGGCCGATCTCGGAAAGCCGGTGGGCCTTATCCAGTTCCCGCTGGGCCCGCAGAAGCTGTCCACTGCGTTCGTTGACCAGTCTCTCGAATTTTTCCTTATCCTGCCGGAGGATTTCTTCAGCCTTCTTACGTTCAGTAATATCACTGGCCGCGCCGAACCATTCGATGATATTGCCGTTATCGTCCAGAAGCGGGATTGCGCGCGAAAGTGTCCACCCCACGCTGCTGTCCGCTTTCATGACCCGGTGTTCCAGTTCAAAATTACTTTTCTTCTGAATAGATTCTCTGATCGCGGCAAACATTTTCGGCTGATCCTCCGGATAAATGTAGGCCTGGAGCCAGTTGCGCCTGGGACTCTCGGTGTTGGAGAGAAAATTCCGGCTGTAAAGCTGTCTCATCTCGCTCCAGTCCGGGCTCATCCGGTATAATACCTCTGAACTGGCCGCGACCAAAGCCTTATAGCGTTTTTCGCTTTCCTCTAAGGCTGCTTTGGCCTGTTTCCGTTCAGTGACATCATGCCCGACCACCGTGGCCCCCCGGGGCCGGCCCGCCTCATCGGCAGTAAACGTCGCCTCCAGCAGAACGTCCAGGAACTTTCCGGCCTTTGTCTTTACCTTATACTCCACGTTCCGTTCCGGTTCTTTTCCGTTAAGCCAATCACTGATGCGGTTTCGCAGATGGGCTTGGCCTTCTTCATCCAGGATATCTAAAGGATCCATCTCCAGCAGCTCCTCCCGGGAATATCCCAGCATCCGGCACATCGCCTCGTTTACGGAAATAAACCTTCGGCTCCGGAAGTCGATCTCATAAATACCGGCCGGGGCAAGCCGGACAAGTTCCCGGTACCTGTGTTCCGCCCGCTTCAGCGCCTGGAGCGCGGCCTTTCGCTGAGACTCCGCCTGCTGGCGTCTTTTGAAAAAAAACGCGCTTAGCCATAAAACTAAGATCCCCACGCTCCGGTTTAATATTGAAAAGTAAATCTGCGACCCTGGAGGAGACAGGAATAGTCCGACAATGATCAAAACGCTTCCCAGTAGCGGCAGCAGGGTAAGCTGTAACGGTTTAAGCGGCAGGTTCAAAAGTATCGGCAGAAAATAAAGGACCCACTGGGAAAGTCCCAGGGGGATGATCAGATCGATTATAAACGCAAAAAGATAGACCAGCAGGGATAAAAGAAATCCGAAATTTTCTTTGATTGATTTAGTGAAGGAATTGGGCATGGTTTTTTTCGAGTTCACCATTATTTAGTATAATTTACTCTTAATCAGATTGTTTAACAACAACAGAAGACCACTTTAAATTGACTGTTTTCCACTCTAACCAAAATCCCCCTTTTTTTAAACTTAAATATACTTAGAGTTTTTTCCTGCTTTGCATCCTCTCAGCTTATCTCTTCCATCTCTTTTCGGATAAAATAGCTGAAGACTATCCGGATCGCCACGATCATGGCCAGAAGACCCAGATCCTCCAGCGTGGGGCGGAGAATCGTCTGCACGATGTCCGCGGCAACCAGAAACTCCAGCCCAAGAAGCAGATACGAACCCAGTTTGCGCCGCTCATGCCCGCGCTCATGAATCAGCGCCTCGTTCTTATGGGTTAATTCATCTTTTATGAATTCAATGAACACGCGAAATACGCCGGTCAGGATCACAATCACCCCGATCGCCCCTATCGTCAGCCTCAGCCAGGGTGTCAGTCCGAATATCTGCCCCATATCCAAGCCCCTTTTCCCCTTTTGAATTTATCGTTACATCCGGCTCAGAATTATTCTATGGTATTTCGACTTTGCGGCAAATGACCGGCTTCTACTTTAAACATGTCTGTTTACGGAAAAAACCTCTATTGTCTGATTTTTCCGGAAACAGGTTTCCTTTTGACGGAAACAGGTATTTGATTTTAAAAATAAAACACAGTAGTCTAAAGGCAAGGAGGGAAAGAATGAAAGTTCTCTTAGTTGTCTGTCTGGCAGTATCCGGAATGTTCGGATGCGCGAGGCCTTTATATGTGCAGGAACGGCATGTGGAAGAATCCTTTGAAACCGGAAGCAAAAGACTGTTTAACGGAGATTTCACCTCTGTATTTTCCGCCTCTACTGAAGCGGCAAGAACCAATACTCCCCTGATCCTTACTGATCTGAACTGGGAAGCAGGGAAGATCGTCGCCAGTACTACCGAAACCTCCTCCCCAGCCCTGTTGATCCTGCTTGAAGAGGTCGCGGAAAACAGGATCCTGGTAATCGTCAAGCTTTTTGGCAGAGAGGCTGAAGAGGAAGAATGGCTGCTGGACAAGATTCAGGAAAATCTGCGGGCCGAGGCCTATTAAAATCTTTCCCTCTTTCGTAACCTATTTCCCTCGTGGTTATTTGTAAGGGTATAATTATTCTGTCTGAGGTCAGTTTTGTTTCATACTCTTTTATTTTCTCATCAAAAAAAACCCGGCGCCGTATCGGCCGCCGGGAAAAACCTCATAATATCACATTCATTTACCGCGAATTTGATGTATTTTCTTAACCACAGAGATACGCTTTTTCGTCTTTTTCTGTCCTCTGTGTTCTCTGTGCCCTCTGTGGTTTAAGTTTTTTTCTGCCTTCTGTTTTCCGACTTCGGTCTTCTGACTTCGAGTCTTCGGTCTTCGGTCTTCGGTCTTCTGACTTCTGTCTTCTAGTCTTAAGTCTTACTACGTTCGT
>JAGYOO010000192.1 GCA_018399295.1 Candidatus Omnitrophota bacterium
CGACCGGATCTAACCAATCGCAGTATTCTCGGATGCGGCCGGCTCTCTCCATCATACCGGCAAAACTCCCCGGCAAGACAGGCGCTGACCATTACGGTCTTCTGCGGTTTTTTTTTATTCATGTTGTTGTTTTTCATTAGCAATAACCAATAACCAAAACCACAATAACCCAAACCAAAATCTGATTAACCTGATTTTAAATGATTCAAATGATTAAAAGCTTACTTCCTGCCTGACGGCAGGCACGGCGATAGCAGCATGCCGCCTCTGGCGGAAACCACAATCATCAAGTACCAGGTTACAAACAAATCTAAATTCCAAATCTCAAACACCGAACATCAACCAAACACAATCGCCGAGTATAATCTTTTAGTAATCAGTTTAATCTCTGCCTACCGGCAGGCAGGAAACTTTAATCACTTTAATCAAACTTTATTTTTGTTTGTTACTTGTGTTTTGGTTATTGGTTATTACCTGCCGTAGGCAGGTCATTGGTTATTATTTGGAAATTGTAATTTGGTTATTGGTTATTTGTCAGCTCCATTCACATGCTCCTAGCGGCGCTTCAACGCCTTCTCTGCCCTCTGCTCTCTCTACTCTCTACTTATCAACTTATGAGCTTATGAGCTATGTTGTTCAACTCTTGCTTTTCAAGAACATTTCTTCGGAAAATTCCCGCGCTCGGTTCAGCCGTTCGGATGCCGGCGGCCGGGAGTAGACCAGGGCCTTGAGATATTCTGGCGGCGGAGCCGGGTAATCATAAAACCGCATAAGCACCGATACCAGGGCTTCGGCCGAGGCATTCAGCATTACCGCTTCATCCTCGCGGCTGATTTCCGTTCGGCTCAAGGCGTTTCGCACAGGCAGCAGAATTATTGCCGTGAGCCCGGCCAGCAGGCCCATAACCGGGAAAGAGGCGATGTTGGAGATAAGTTCGTATCCAAAGGCGCGGGTCAGGACCGGAAATAACAATCCCAGCAGGAGAAAAGCTACTGTCGTAAAGGCCGCGTCCCGAACCGTACTTCTCAGTAAACGACTGGTTTTTTTTCTTAAGAGTTCCCGAAAAAACAAGACATCAAGTTCTTCGGGAGAAAACTCCTTCAGTTTTGGATGAAAAAAAACCGTTCCCTGAAAATCAAGAAGTACCGCGTTATCCTCACTCACCGGCTCATCGGTCCCCCGGAAGTAGACCTTTTTCAGACTGATTCCGGCCTCTTTTGCCATCTCCTGAAATTGATTACTCAGTGAGTCCGGAACAGCCTGACGGTGAAAAAACATTGAATATGCCATTCTGGGGAGGAGTCTTATGCCCGCGATAATCACAATGGAAAAAACCGCGCCCCATATCCACCAGTTTTTGGTCATGACCTGAAGAAAAAAGTATATTGCCTGGACACTGAACAAAAACGGCAGAAACAAAACCAGAGAGAACCTCAGGATATTGTCCTTAAGCCAACCCTCGCGGGAACGCGCGGGGTCAAAATAATATTCCGGACCCAGAACCAAAAGCAGGTAGAGAATAAACACGAATATGCAATAAATAGTGATTTTTATAACCGTGTTACCGCTGATTCCGGCAGCCATTTCTTCAAACGGACGGGAAAAACTTACTGCCAGCAGGAACATCAGCAGCACAAAGATTCCGGCCCGAACCAGAATCAGGACTTTTTTCTGAACATCATTCATTCCTTTTTCTCCTTAACCAGGGAACTGCGCAGCGATTCGAATATTTCCAGATATTCAGAGGTCTGAAAATCTGGATAAGTCCATTCCCAGGCCCGAAATCCTTTTCCCCGGTAACGCAAGGTGACCTCGGCATAGATCCCTTTTTCCAGATAAATCCGATGTTGATGATCTTTAGTCGTCGCCAGCACCAGCTTGGACAAAGTCAGGTACCCGGGATCAATATTAACCATCCTCTTCCCGTTCCGGCTGAACCGGGACTCGATCCGGTTGGTAGCCAGTTTTATCCGCGCCAGAGACGCGGGTTTGACCTTCCGGTAAAAAGAAAGAAATACCCGTTTCAGTCCTTCGCCCATCTCCTGTTTATAATACTCCGTAAACCGGAAATCAAAAGCCCGGCTTTGAAAATCCGCCGGACCGAACCGTCTCTCCAGTTTTTTCCGAACCGCGGGAAAAAGCTCTTCCCGGCCGATAAGGCCGCAGATAAGCTTCACTTCCGGATGGAGAAAGATCTCTCCCATAATTTTACTTTCCCCGCGGCCGACAGGCCCGAACGCAGATGCCGCAAATATAATACCTGACGCCGGGAAGACGTGAAAACTCCTTCAATTTTTCAAAACACTCCTGGTGACCGAAACAACCCGGCTCTTCCCGGATCGCCCCGGCCGGACAGACAGTTAAACATTCCCGGCAATCCCCGCAGCCGAACTCTTGGGGAACATCAAAAGACAGCGGCATATCCGTGAGCACACTTACGAGGCGAACCCCGGCCCCGTACTCCGGCGTGACCAGGAGATTGTTTCGGCCGATCCAGCCAAGTCCAGCCAGCCGCGCCAGATGTTTGTGACTGACATGGGCGGTCTGTTCCTTCTAATCCACGGTCTGGGAGGCGGCAACCGGAAGAGCGATATACCCCTGTTCCTGAATAAATCTGGACAGGGAAAACGCCAGGCCGTCCAACCGGGTGTTTGCCTGCCGGTAGTGCCAGCTGTAGACCAGATTCGGCTGGCAATCCACTGTCTCCAGGACGCCTTGGGAGAGTTCCACGGCCATGCATACGGCCGCGGAAAGCCGGCCCCAGACCGGCCCCAGCTCGGAAGCGACTTTGCGGTCATACTGCCGCAGATCAGCTATACCAAATAACCGCGCCCCATCCTGACGGGCGCGGTTATACAGGGTCAGCCGGTTATTCTCTTTTTCCTTATCCATCTTTGGCTAAAAGTTTTTTTGAACCGTTCCGCCACGCCGTCAGGCCGCTCTTTATCATTGACATCCGGTCCTGCCCGAATCTCTCCAGAACTGCCTCGCAAAGCACCAGACTGACCATGGCCTCGCCGACCACGGCGGCTGATTCGACCGCGCAGACATCTGAACGCTCGGTAGCCGCGCCGGCCGGCCGGCCGGTCCTCATATTAACACTGGCCAGCGGTTTCATCAGGGTAGCAATCGGTTTCATGGCGCAGCGGCAAACAATATCTTCACCATTGGAGATTCCGCCCTCAATCCCCCCGGCATTGTTCGTACGGTGAAAAAATCCTTTGTTTTTGGAATAGTAGATCGGGTCATGCACTTTCGATCCGGGCCGGTCAGCGACCTGAAACCCCAATCCGAATTCCACGCCCTTCACCGCGGGAATAGATACCAGGGCCAGGGCCAGCCGGCCATCCAGCCGCCGGTCATATTGAGCATAGGTACCCAGCCCGGCCGGGATTCCCTTTGCCCGCACTTCAAAGATTCCACCCAAGGTGTCTCCCTTTTTCCGGGCCGTATCAATCACCGCCTGAATATTCTTTTTGCCGCTCTTGCCTCCCACGGACACGATCCGGCTCAACACGCTTATCCCCAGTTCCGCCAAAAACTGGCGGCAGACC
>JAGYOO010000193.1 GCA_018399295.1 Candidatus Omnitrophota bacterium
ATCGCCAGCCACCATTCGCGGCAACCGCCGGCAAAGGAGAGATCAGTATGATCCCAACAAGAATACCGGCAAATAGTCTTTTCTTCCGCTCAGCACCCAATAGCAGCCTCCGACAGTTAAACAGCAAACTCAAGAACACGCGCCGCGCGCGTCTGTCTGAGAATATTAAGTGAATTCTCCAGCATCAGTTTTTCTGAAATCATGCGCAGTAATTGCGGCTCCTGTCCACGCTCAGGACTTTCCAACCGGCTCTCGCCTCGCGTTTCTTCCTGGAAAACCCGGCCTCGATTCGATAAGATCCGGTCAGTCTCCGGATCGACTGCATCTTTTCTTAACCTTACGCTACGGACACCACTTCCACCGAATATCACCGCGGCGCCGGCCCCCTCTGTCTTTTTCCCGCCCCGCTTAGCAGCGAATCCGGGATCGACAAACAGGGCTTTGTTCGAACCACTCACCCTGACTGTTCCCTGTTTGTTGGTTTTGTGGCCGAAAATCACAAACGAGCTCTCCAGCGGAAGGTCGAATTGCTCCAGCACCTTGCGGCTGAATTCCAGCCCCTCTCGCTCGAACAGCTCATAAGCCGGATTATCCGGCTCACCAGTCTCCTGGAAATACATGTATTCAGCTGATTTTTCAGTTCTCGCGAATAACGGAGAAAACCGGCTCAGCGACAATTGTTCTAAAAGACGCATTCTGGGATCGTTATTAAACAGCTCCAGCATCTCCGTCTCGCTCACGACTCCCAGTTCATTCAGGGAAAAGGCCTCTTTCACAAACCGGGTAAAAGTACTAATCAAAGTTGACAGGCCGTCATAGTAGTCGCGCAGGTTCTGATCGAGCGGCATTCCATCCAGGTCAAGAAATCTACCGCCCGCGTCGGTAACCGTCATTCCATGCAGCAGTACCGCCCGGGGCATAGGAGCAAACAACCCCGGCTTAACGGAATTAATCCTGGTTTCTATTTTTTGGAGCAGTTCTGAAGGCTCAAACACGGCAAACAGGTCGAACTTTTCAAGAAAATACAGCGTAAGCTCCCGGATAGCAGGGCTGCTTACAAACTGTCGTTGCAGATCATTCACAATGGCCTGTTCCTCTTCAGTCAGCCTGAATCCAGTTTCCAACAGGCCCAGAAGCGTTTGCTGTTCATTGTCGCTGAGATCAGAGTATCCTGTTTTAAGGTCTTTCCGCAGTTTTTCCAGTAGCCTCTCCTGCTCTAAGCTCAATTGTCCGTTTATTAGCAAATGCCCCTTTGGAATTCGGGCCAGGGCCATGGCCTTTTCCGGCCGGCTCATCAGCGGATCCGTCTTCAGCCGCATATTATAGACCGCCTGTTCCGGCAGGGAATTAAAGCTGCCAGCGAGCACTGATTTCAGTTTAAGCCGCATACCCTCGTTATAATTCCGTCTGGCAAACTCTTTCAACCGGCGCAGGTTAATTCCCAGTTCTTCCAGAAAAATATCATTTCCGTAGCGAAGCTCATTCTGAACCGTAAGGGTCGTCAAAAAAGGGTTTCCCAACCCGCCCCCGGCATACCACAACTCTTTTTCACCCAACAGCTTTTCCGTCGCGTTCGCATCCAGAAGATGCCGCAGCCTTCTAAATTCTGAACCGCGAAACATCAGGTCCCCGACCATGACTGGCCGGGCCAGAGGATACGCCGCGAACAGTTCAACCATGGGCCTGTAGACTGAATGCGGATCGGAAAAAATCAGCTTGTCTTCCTCTTTCAGCAGATCCTGAAGCAAACGAACGGTCCTGTCAGAAACTGCCGGGTCACTCAAAAGCCGCCTGGTCCGGCCGGTCACCTCTTTTGCCAGCACAACATCCTGCAGGATAATCTCCGCTAACTCCCGCCTGATATCTTCCGGGTTTTTCCGGTGTCCCAATCCGTACAGCTCAGCGGCCTCCAGAAGATTCAGGGACTCCTCGACCCGCAGAGCCAAATCAACCGGGCTTATGGATTGTATTATCCCGGATCTAAGATGTTTCAGCGCCGCGTCCGACACCCCTAATCCGCGCAAAATCCGAAACATTTCCACTTTCCGGGAAAGCTCGATTTCTTCCGGTAATTCAAAAGAGCCAACTTTCAACAGCACCCTTTCGGCCTCTTCCCACTTTTCCTGTTTTACCAGGTTCAGCAAAGATATCGTAACCTGGGGCGGATAATCAAAGATCAACCATTCGGCAATAGACTCAAAGATCTTTTTTCGTTTTTCCGGATGGGTCCTGTTCCAGAAATCCCTCAACACATTGAGAATCAACTTATCCCTTTCCCGGATCGAAGGTGATTCAATATATATTCTGATTGTATCTGATTCAGTTCCCGATGGCCGTATCATTGCCCAATCGTGCAGGCCAAAACTTAACTTGTGCTTTCCCTGGATAAATTCAGACACCTCGTAATCCATATCCAGAGGCCCAAGCCGAAGCTTCACTTCCCGCATAATCCCGAAGTCACGGGGCAGGCCGCTACGCTCCAGCGTCTCTTCTACCTTCTGCTTAAGGCTCTTTCCCTCAGCCGCGGCCTCAGCCCGGATAAACGAAAATATCAGGGAGGTTATAATGCCGTCTTTATCATTAACTGTTCCCTCACCGTTAAGCATTAACCCTCCATTGCCTTCAAAACCGGCCAGAACATACCCGCCGGACATGTCTATCTGCCTCACCTTCCGCGATATGTTCTTAAAACCCGTCGGCACTCGCTCAACCTTAAGTCCGTAACATTGTGCTACCACATCCAGGGCCTCGGTAGTAGTATGCGTAGCCACTATATGCGTATACCCGGCTGCCGATATAATCCCAGTCTCCCCCAGGTAATCGATCAATAGCAGAAACAGATGATTCCAATCGATAAACTCCTCCTCTACCACGGCGAAACGGTCCGCGTCACCGTCACTGGCGATCAGAAATCGGCTTCCGGTTTCCCGCATCATATCCTGCCAGCCGGTCATCTTGCGTCGGTCCGGATGAGGCTGAGGCTCCCCGGGCCGGATTACCGGGCAAAAATTTTCATCAGCACTGAAAAGCCGTTTGTCTTCTGATATGATCTTTACCCCAAAGCCTTCTTTCCGCAGCAGCCGGGGCAGCACATCAAAACCGCTGCCTTGCAGCGGATCGTACAATATCCCGGTTTTTGAAAGATCAATGCCCGTGCTCCGCAGCCGCTCTCTTATTCTTTTAATGAATACCGACGCTTGGATATTATCAATATAATTCTCTACTGCCGAGTCTTCCGGAATTATCCATTTCCGAACCACCCCGCTCGAGAATTCATCAGGACCTAAATTCAGTTCCTTGTCCTGCCAATGAGTCTTAAAACGCTGGAAAATAAATTCCTGAAAGTCCACCATTACCGAACCATCTCCCATACGAACGCAAAATCCATTATCTTCAGAAGGATTATGCGACCCCGTGATCATCACCCCGGCCGGATTATCAAATAAGGCATCGGAATCATCCAGAAATGCCGCCAGAACCGGCGAGGCCACTGCTCCTTCAAGAAAAACGACTTTAATCCGGTTTCTCGCCAGAAT
>JAGYOO010000194.1 GCA_018399295.1 Candidatus Omnitrophota bacterium
CGGAACCATCCTTTCAGGCATCCCGCACCGGCAGAATAAAATCGCGTGGCCGGCCTTTCAACGCCGGATCGTGGGATAAGGAGAGATGGGTTTTTGCCATGCAGATCGAAAGATGGGCATAGCCCATGTTGGTGAATTTTTCCAGTTTGTTTCCGGCAAGAGGTGAATATTCCACGCTCGCTGCTCCGTACATTTTTCGGGCAATGGTTTCGATTTTGTCCTTTAGGGATGTCTCCAGCGGATAGAGAAAAGAGAAATCATTTTTCTGTTCGCAGGCCCTGACTACGGCCTTGGCCAGTTCCCGCCCGCCAACCCCGCCTTCGGCATATACCCGGCTTTCCACGCAGGCCGCGGCTCCCAGCTGAAGAGATTTTTGCCTGATAAGTTTGATCTCTTCCTCATGATCGGTTTCAAACCGGTTAATGGCGACAACCACGGGCACGCCGAAGCTTTTCGCGTTTTCCAGCTGTTTTTCCAGGTTGCAAAGACCAAGGGAAACAGCCTCTGGATCAGGTCTGAACAGGGCTGGGTCAAGCGCTCTGCCGGGCTTTACGCTGAACCGGTTGCTGTGCATCTTTAAGGCCCGGATCGAACAGACCAGGACCGCGCAGTCCGGCCGCAGACCGCTGTCGCGGCATTTGATGTTCATGAATTTTTCCAGGCCGATGTCAGCGCCAAAGCCGCTTTCGGTTACAACGTAATCAAAGAGTTTAAGCGCAATCCGGTCGGAGATGATCGAGCTGTTGCCGTGAGCGATGTTGCCGAAGGGGCCGGTATGGATAAAGGCCGGGGTCCCCTCCGTGGTCTGGACCAGGTTGGGTTTTATGGCGTCTTTAAGCAGAGCGGTCATCGCGCCGGTGACCTTTAGATTATCCGGAGTGATGAGTTTTCCGGTTTTTGAATATCCGAGGAAAATCCGGCCCAGGCGTTCACGCAGGTCGTTCAGGTCGCGGGAAAGGGCCAGAATCGCCATGACCTCACTGGCCTCGGTGATGTCAAACCGTGTATTCCGGGGGAACCCGGAGATGTCTTCATCCATGCCGATTTGAACGTTACGCAGCAGTCGGTCGCTTACGTTCATTACCCGCGGCCAGCTGATGCTGTCCGGGTCGATATCCAGGGTGTTCCCCCTTAAAAGGTGATTGTCGAGAAAAGCGGCGCACAGATTGTGAGCGGAATTAACCGCGTGGGCATCGCCGGTAAAATGCAGGTTGATATCCTCCATCGGCAATACCTGAGACCAGCCGCCGCCGGCGGCACCGCCTTTTATGCCGAAAACCGGTCCGAGTGATGGCTGTCGGAGACAGACGGCCGATTTATGTCCGATGTTGTTAAGCCCGAGGGAGAGGCCGATGGTATTGACGGTTTTGCCTTCGCCTAAAGGTGTGGGAGTGATCGCGGTGATAACAATATATCTGCCGCTGGGTCGGGAATTCAGCCGCTGCAGGATGTCCAGTGAGATCTTGGCTTTGTGCTTTCCATGGCACTCTACTTCCTCGGCGCGAATCCCGGCGCTGAAGGCGATTTCTTCAATTGGTTTTAAGGATATGGAGTTGGCTATTTTCTGGTCATTTAGCATAAGTCTAAGTGTGTTAACAGTTTTATTATAGGTTCGGGGTTGGAATGTGTCAAGCTGTTGTATGTGTACGGATGGCGCGGACAGGCTTTAATACGTTTGTTCAAATTTTAACGAAAAGCTTAAAAAAAGAATTGTCCTTGACGCTTGCAAACTCTTTTAGCTAAAATAATTAGTCCTGCTCAGGGGGAACAGAAAGATATTGGCAGGCCTGATATCAACAGGAGAAGGTCGCGATGGATATTGAAAAGTTTACTATCAGTCTGCAGCAGGATCTGCAGCAGGCGCAGGAGCTGGCTCGCGGTTACAATCATCAGCAGATCGATACGGAACATTTACTGCTGGCGGTTTTGAACCAGGAGGAGAGTGTCGGCCGGCAGGTTCTGGAGAAACTGGGTGTTGATCCGCAGGCCGCGCAAAAGCGGTTACAGGATGACTTAAGCGGCCGGGCCGCGGTTTCCGGCGGGGCTCAGGTGTTTTTAAGTGAACGGACGCGGCTTCTGCTGGAAGACGCGCAGAGTCAGGCAAAGATGCTGAAGGATGAGTTTATCGCGCCGGAACACGTCTTGCTGGGATTGAGTCAGGAGAATGAGGGGACCGCGGCGCGGATACTGAAGGAAAATAGAATAACCAAGGACAGGATCCTGGGGGTTCTCATGGATATAAGAGGAAGCGAAAAGATAACTGATCAGAATCCGGAAAGCAAGTATCAGGCTCTGGAGAAGTATACCCGGGACCTGACTGCCGCGGCGGCAGCCGGAAAGCTGGACCCGGTGATCGGAAGAAATGAAGAGGTGCGCCGGGTGGTGCAGGTTTTGTCGCGCCGGACTAAAAATAATCCCGTGCTGATCGGCGAGGCCGGGGTGGGTAAGACCGCGATAGTTGAAGGCCTGGCCCGCAGGATCGTGGAAAAAGATGTCCCGGACACGCTTAAAGACAAGAGGATCCTGGCCCTGGACTTGGGCGCGCTTATCGCCGGAGCGAAGTTTCGGGGGGAGTTTGAAGAACGCTTTAAAAGCGTGCTCAAGGAGGTCTCGCGCCGCCGGGGCGAGGTGGTGTTGTTTATCGATGAGATGCACACACTTGTGGGTGCCGGCGCGGCTGAGGGCGCGGTTGATGCCTCGAATATGCTCAAACCGACCCTGGCCCGCGGCGAGCTGCGGACGATCGGGGCGACTACTCTGGATGAATACCGGAAGTATATTGAAAAGGACGCGGCCCTGGAACGCAGATTCCAGCCGGTGTTTGTGAGCGAACCGGGGGTGGAGGATACGGTTGCTATCCTGCGTGGTTTAAAGGAAAGGTATGAGGTGCACCACGGCGTCAAGATAAAGGACGCGGCCCTGCTGGCGGCGGCGAATCTTTCTCACCGGTATATCACGGACCGGTTTCTGCCGGATAAGGCTATTGACCTGGTTGATGAGGCGGCCAGCCGGCTGCACATCGAGATCGACAGTATGCCGCAGGAAGTGGACGAGATCGAGCGGATTATCCGTCAGCTGGAGATCGAGCGGATGGCCCTTAAAAAGGAAAAGGATAAGGAAAGCCAACAGCGGCTGGAAGAACTTGAGCAGCTGCTGCGGGAGCATCAGAAGTCCCGGGAAGAGCTGAAAAAAAAGTGGCAGGAGGAGAAGTCGTTTATCACCCGGATCCGCGGAATTAAGGATGGGCTGGAACAGGCGCGGATCGAGGAAGAAAAGGCTGAACGCGGAGGTGACCTTAACCGGGCGGCCCAGTTGAAGTATGGGACGATAATCGAACTGGAAAAGAAGCTGGACGCTGAAAATAAAAATCTGGAAAAGATGCAGAAAGAGTCCAAGATGCTCAAGGAGGAAGTGGACGAAGAGGACATTGCCCGCGTTGTCTCGCAGTGGACCGGTATCCCGGTGACCCGGATGCTGGAGTCTGAGGTGCAGAAGTTGGTGCGGATGGAGGATAAGATAAAGGAGCGGCTGG